>JAYVYV010000470.1:0-6922 GCA_043783985.1 Acidobacteriota bacterium
CACGATCGGCGTGCGCGCGCAGGGGATGGGCGGCGCCTTCACCGCCGTGGCCGACGACGCCACCGCGTCGTGGTGGAATCCGGCCGGCATGGCCGGCGGGGCGTATTTCAACGCGCTCATCGAATCCGGCAGCCACCGCGCGCCCGCGACCGACCGCACCACGGGCGCCGACCCGCAGACGGCGTGGCGCGCCGACACGCGCAGCGTGGCCCTGGCGTTTCCAGCCCTGGGGTTGAGCTATTACCGCCTGCAGTTCAGCGAAATACAGCCCCAATCCTCTACAGGCAGCCCCCCCGGCGTCCGACAAGATGGGGGAGCGACGGAGGTCCGCCTCCGTTCGCTGGTCCTGAACCAGTTCGGCGCGTCCGTGGGCCAGTCCGTCGGATCGCATCTGGTGGTCGGCTCGACCGTCAAGCTGGTGCGCGCAGGAACCGCGTCGCAGGTCCAGGCTGCCGCCACCGGTTCGCTCGACGGGGCAGCGGGCATCGATCCCTCAGGAGAAATACATACCGGCCTCGACGTCGGGGCGATGGCCGTGTTCGGCCGCGCGAGGATCGGCCTGATGGTCCGCAACGTCAAGCAACCCGAGTTCGGCAGCGGACCGGATGCGTTCACCCTGAGCCGTCATGCGCGCCTGGGCGCGGCGCTGAGCTCGGGAACGCGCGGTGTCATCGGCGCGGCCACCATCGCGGTGGACGCCGACCTCATGAAGACGACGACGGTCCTGGGCGACGAGCGGCGCCTCGCGGCGGGAGGCGAAGGGTGGACGTCAGGCAGGACGATCGGTGTACGCGGCGGCGTCAGCGTGAACACCATCGGGGATCGGCGAACGTCACTCAGCGGCGGTCTGAGCGCGGCGTTGAAGAAGGGAATCTATGCCGACGGCGAGGTCACGGGAGGGACGGATCAGGGGCGTCGCGGCTGGGGCGTTGGCTTAAGAGTGACGTTTTAGGTCAAAGTTGACATTATTTGTCACAATGGATAAAATTTAGAGTTTCATGGCCGTCCGCATTGGCGAACTCCTCCTCAAGGAGAAACTGATCAGTCCTGAGCAGCTTCAGCAGGCGCTGACCCAACAGAAGGCCAACGGGGGCAAGCTCGGTTACAACCTCGTGAAAATGGGGTTCGTCAAGGACGAGCAGATCACCGCGCTCCTCAGCAAACAATACGGCGTTCCGGCCATCAACCTCGCCCAGTTCAAGATCGATCTCACCATCGTCAAGCTCGTCCCCACCGAGACCGCGCGCAAGTACCAGATCATTCCGCTGAGCCGCTCCGGCAGCACGCTCACGATCGCGATGACGGACCCGACCAACGTCTTCGCGATGGACGACATCAAGTTCATGACGGGCTACACCGTCGAGCCGGTCGTCGCGTCGGAAGTCGCCATTACGGACGCGATCGAAAAGTACTACCCGAGCGGCAAGGGGGGCGGGGCGGCGCCCGGCTCCAAGGGGGGAAAGCCCGGCGCGGGCGGGGCGGTGACCGGGAGCACGCTCGAAATGGCCACCCGCGGCCTCGAAGAGCTCCAGGCGTCGCTCGGAGGAGGCGGCGCCGACGACGTCGAGGTCCTGGAGGAGCTGCAGGAGATCAGCGCCGAAGCGCTGGCGCGGCAAGGCGAGGACGCCCCGGTCGTCCGGCTGGTGAACGTCGTGCTGATGTCGGCGATTCAGAAGGGGGCCAGCGACATTCACATCGAGCCGTACGAGAAGGAGCTGCGCGTCCGGTACCGCATCGACGGGATCCTCTACAACATCATGGCGCCGCCGATGAAATACCGCGACGCCATCGTGTCGCGCGTGAAGATCATGTCGAAGCTCGACATCGCCGAGAAGCGGCTGCCGCAGGACGGGCGCATCAAGATCCGCTACAACGAGTCGGGTGAGCCGAAAGAGATCGACTTCCGTGTGTCGGTGCTGCCGACGCTTTTCGGCGAAAAAATAGTCCTTCGTCTCCTCGACAAGGACAAGCTGATGCTCGACATGACGCGCCTCGGCTTCGAGCCGGAATCGCTCGCCAAGTTCGAGCTGGCGATTCAGCGTCCGTGGGGCATGGTGCTCGTCACGGGGCCGACCGGCAGCGGCAAGACGAACACGCTCTATTCGTCGATCTCGAAGATCAACACGCCCGAGACCAATATCATGACGGCCGAGGACCCGGTCGAGTTCAACCTCGCGGGCGTGAACCAGGTCCAGGTCAAAGAGAACATCGGCCTCAATTTCGCCGCGGCGCTGCGCTCCTTCCTGCGTCAGGATCCGAACATCATCCTGGTCGGCGAAATCCGCGACTTCGAGACGGCGGAGATCGCGGTCAAGGCGGCGCTCACCGGCCACCTCGTGCTCTCCACGCTCCACACCAACGACGCGCCGAGCACTATCAACCGCCTGATGAACATGGGCATCGAGCCCTTTCTCGTCGCCAGCTCGGTGCACCTGATCTGCGCGCAGCGGCTCGTGCGCCGCGTCTGCTCCAACTGCAAGGAGCCGGCGCCGCAGACGCCCGAAGCGCTCATGCAGGCCGGCTTCACCGCCGAGGACGCCAACGAGGTGACGCCGATGAAGGGCGCCGGCTGCGACAAGTGCAACACGACGGGCTACAAGGGCCGCGTCGGGCTCTACGAAGTGATGGAGATCGGCGAAGAGCTGAAGGAGCTGATCCTGGTCGGCGCCTCGGGGATGGAGCTCCGCCGGAAGGCGATCGAGGAAGGGATGATCACCCTGCGCATGAGCGGCCTGCGCAAGGTGAAGGACGGGCTGACGTCGATCGAAGAGGTCGTCAGGGAAACGGTGAAATAGGGCTCAGGGCCTGGCGCCGGGCGCCGGGGGCTGGGCTGAGGGTTGTATGGATACACTGCCGGAACTGCTCAAGACGCTGGTCGACATGGACGGGTCCGACCTGCACATCGCCACGGCGTCGCCGCCGCAGGTCCGCGTGCACGGGCACCTGCAGCGGCTGCCGATGGCCGAGCTCTCGCCGTCCGACACCAAGCAGCTGGTCTACAGCGTGCTCACCGACTCGCAGAAGAAGCGCTTCGAAGAATCGATGGAGCTCGACTTCTCGTTCGGCATCAAGGCGGTCGGCGCGCGGTTCCGCTGCAACGTCTTCAACCAGCGCGGCGCGGTCGGCGCGGTCTACCGGCTGATTCCGGAAAAGATCCGCACGTTCGGCGAACTCGGTCTCCCGCCGGTGCTGGCCAACCTGGCCGATCGCCCGCGTGGGCTCGTGCTCATCACCGGCCCGACGGGCAGCGGCAAGTCGACGACGCTCGCCGCGATGCTGGACAAGATCAACTCGGAACGGCACGAGCACATCCTGACGATCGAGGATCCGATCGAATACATCCACCAGCACAAGAACTGCCTGGTGAACCAGCGCGAGGTGCACAGCGACACCAACAGCTTCGGCGCCGCGCTGCGCGCCGCGCTGCGCGAGGATCCGGACATCGTCCTCATCGGCGAGATGCGCGACCTGGAAACCGTCGAAGCGGCGCTGAAGATCGCCGAGACCGGCCACCTGACGTTCGGCACGCTGCATACGAACTCGGCGGCGCAGACGATCAACCGCATCATCGACGTGTTTCCGTCGGGGCAGCAGGCGCAGATCCGGACGCAGCTCTCGCTCGTGCTCGAGGGGATCGTGTGCCAGGCGCTGCTACCCAAGGCCGACGGCAAGGGCCGCGTCTGCTCGCTCGAGATCATGGTGCCCACGCCGGCGATCCGGAACCTGATCCGCGACGACAAGGTGCACCAGATCTACGGTTCGATGCAGGCCGGACAGGAGAAACTCGGCATGCAGACGGCGAACCAGTCGCTCGCCAGCCTCTACATGAAACGGCAGATCACGCTCGAGATCGCGCTGGCGGCCTCGTCCAACAAGGACGAGCTGCAGGACATGGTCAGCCGCGGCGTCGGCGTGGTCGCAGGCGCGGGGATGGGACGGCCGGCCGGGACGCCGCCGCCGCCGCGTCCGGTACGGAGTTAAGCGATGCCTACTTTTGCCTATACGGGACGCACGCGCGCAGGGCAGACGGTCAGCGGCGAGCGGACCGCCGACTCGGTGGACGCGGCGACTGCGGCGCTGCGGCGCGAGCAGATCAACGTGACGCGCATCACGCCGGCCAAGGCCAAGGCGGAGGCGGCGGGCAAGAAGGAGAAGGTCGGCAAGATCGGCAAGAAGGTCTCCGCCAAGAACCTCGCCGTGTTCGTCCGGCAGTTCTCGGTGATGATCGATGCCGGCCTCCCGCTGGTGCAGTGCCTCGACATTCTCGGAAGCCAGGAAGAAGACAAGAACTTCGCGGCCGTGATTCTGGCCACCCGGACCGACGTCGAGTCGGGCGCGTCGCTCGCCGACGCGATGAAGAAGCACCCCAAGACCTTCGATCCGCTGTTCACGAACATGATCGCCGCGGGCGAGGCGGGCGGCATCCTCGACACGATTTTGAAGCGGCTCGCGACCTACATCGAGAAGGCGGTGAAGCTGGCCGGGCAGGTGAAGTCGGCGATGATCTACCCGATCGCCGTCATCGTCATCGCCGGCGCCGTTGTCGGCGTCATTCTGTGGAAGGTCATCCCGACGTTCGCGCAGCTGTTCTCCGGCCTTGGCGCGGACCTCCCGCTTCCGACGCGTGTGGTCATCTCGCTCAGCAACAACCTGGTGAACTATTTCCCGTTCCTGTTCGTGGGGGCCGGCGCCGCGGGGTACGGCTTCAAGACCTATTACGCGACCACCAACGGGCGCCGCGTGATCGACAAGATCACGCTGAAGCTGCCGGTCCTGGGCAACATCATGCGTAAGATTGCCGTCGCGCGCTTCTGCCGGACCCTGTCGACGCTCATCAGCTCGGGCGTGCCGATTCTGGACGGTCTCGAGATCACGGCGAAGACGGCGGGCAACGCGATCGTCGAAGACGCGATCATGGTGACGCGGAAGAGCATCGAGCGCGGTGAAACGATCGCCGCGCCGTTGAAGGAGACGCAGGTCTTCCCGCCGAGGGTGACGCAGATGATCGGCGTCGGCGAGGCGACGGGCGCGCTCGACACGATGCTCGCGAAGATCGCCGACTTCTACGAGGAGGAGGTGGACACCGCGGTGGCAGGGCTGCTGACCCTGCTCGAGCCGATCATGATCGCCGTGCTCGGCATCGTCGTCGGCGGCATCGTCATCGCGATGTACCTGCCGATCTTCGATCTGATCAGCAAGCTGACGTAGAGAATGCCGATGCATCACGGACACGACGCGTACGAAGGACACCACGGGAGAACGCGTCCTCTTGGTGTTCTCTGGTGCCTTGGTGTCCCCGGTGCAGGTCTGTGCCTCGGGCTCTTATGAGCGACACGGACCTGCGGCGCAACGTTGCCTGGCTGATCGCCATCCGCGCGGTGATCAGCACGATCCTGCTCGGCTCCGCGACGTTCACGCGCGTGACCGATCCGGGGTCGTTCGCCGCCGACCCGTTCTTCTTCCTGATCGGCCTCACCTACGCGCTGACGATCGGCTACGCGCTGGCGCTGCGCTTCGTGGAGCGGCACCGCTGGCTCGTCGATCTGCAACTGGGCGTCGACGCGCTGCTGGTCTCCGCGTTCATCTACTTCACGGGGGGGATCACCAGCTATTTCACGTCGCTGTACGTGCTGCCGGTGATCGCCGCGAGCACGATCCAGTTGCGCCGCGGCGGTCTGCTCGTGGCGACGCTGAGCGCCGTGCTCTACAGCGGTCTGGTGCTCGCGCAGTACCTGGCGGCGTCGGGGCTGCGCGCCGATCCGTGGCTCGCCGCGTACTCGCAGTCGCTGCCGGCGGCTTCCGTAGCGCGCTACACCGTCGCCTTGAACGTCTTCGGGCTGTTCGCCGTCGCGGTGCTCGGCGGAACGCTCGCCAACAGCCTGCGGTCGGCGGGCGCCCGGCTGGAACAGGCCTCGACCCAAATCGCCGACCTGCAGGCCCTGAACCAGCACGTCATCGACAGCCTGCCCAGCGGTCTGGCCACCACCGATCAGGCACTCCGGATCCTGACCTTCAACCGCGCCGCCGAGTCGATCACCGGCGTGGTGTGCCGCGCGGCCGTCGGCCGCGCGATCGACGACGTCCTGCAGCTGCCGGCGCCGGTGATGACGTCGATTCAAAGCGACCTGCGATCCAAGGGCGTGCGCCGTCACGAGTTCCGGTACCGCCCGGCCGACCGCCGTGGAGAGCTCGAGGTCGGGCTCACGGCGGCGCACCTGGAAACGCCCGGCGGCCGAGCCGGCCTGCTCTTCACGTTTCAGGACGTGACCGCGATCAAGAAGCTCGAGCGTGACGCGGCCATCCAGCAACGCCTCGCGGCGGTGGGCGAGATGGCCGCCGGCATCGCGCACGAGATCCGAAACCCGCTCGCGTCGATGTCCGGCTCGATCCAGATTCTGCGCCAGGAACTGCCGCTCAGCAGCGAGCAGGAGCAGCTGATGGACATCGTGCTGCGGGAATCCGAGCGCCTCAACACGACCATCCGATCGTTCCTCGCGTACGCGCGTCCGCAGCGCTTCGAAATCGCGCGGTTCGACCTGCGCCGCGCGCTCAACGATACGGCCCTCCTGTTGCGCAACAGCGCCGAAGTCCTCGACGGCCACGAGATCGCCGTCGACGTGCCGCCGACCGAGCTGTGGTACGAAGCCGACGAAGGGCAGATCAAGCAGATCGTCTGGAACCTGGCCACCAACGGCCTGCGCGCCATGCCCGGGGGCGGATGTCTCCGCATGGCCGGCGCCTGCGAACCCTCGTCGGACGGCGTCGTCCTCACGGTGCGCGACGATGGGATCGGGATCCCGCCCGAAGAGCTCGACGCGCTATTTCAGCCGTTCCACGGCACCTTCGCCAAGGGGAGCGGTCTCGGCCTCGCCATCGTCCACCGCATCGTCAGCGACTACAACGGCGAGATTCAGGTCAGCTC
>JAYVYV010000471.1:0-6881 GCA_043783985.1 Acidobacteriota bacterium
ATGGTGGACGCCGCCGTGGACACGATCCGCGAGGTCGACGTGCTCGGCCTGGTCGTGGATGTCACCGAGCCGCCGGGGAAGGGCGACCGCTTCGTGCTCGATCTACTGAAGCACGCGGAGGCGCCGGTCTTCCTGATCCTCAACAAGATCGATCTCGTCAAGAAAGTGAGGCTGCTGCCGATCATGCAGCAGTACAGCGAGATGTTCAGCTTCGCGGAGATCGTGCCGGTGTCGGCCGGGACCGGGGACAACGTGGACCGCCTGGAACGGGTCATTCTCGATCGGCTGCCGGAAGGGGAGGCGCGGTATCCGCCCGACTACCTCACGGATCAGCCCGAGCGCTTCTTCGCGGCCGAGATCGTGCGGGAGAAGCTGCTCCAGCTCACCCGCGCCGAGATTCCCTTTTCGAGCGCCGTGGTCATCGATCGGTTCGAGGAGGCCGTCGGCAAGAACGGCATCCTCAAGCTGTACTGCACGATCGTCGTGGAGCGGGAATCGCAGAAGCCGATCGTGGTCGGGCGGGGCGGCGACATGATCAAGCGGATCGGCATCGCGGCGCGCGAGGACCTCGAGAAGTTCTTCGACGCGAAGGTCTTTCTCGATCTGCACGTGCGCGTGAAGTCGGAATGGCGTGAAGACGAGGGCGTGCTGAACGACATCGGCCTGAAGTAGAATTGTCATCCCCTGCCGGATGCCGCTTCATACCGCCGACGCCCTGATTTTACGGACTTACAAGCTCGGTGAGTCGGATCGCATCGTCGTGTTCCTGACGCGCGATCGCGGCAAGAAGCGCGGGGTCGCCAAGAACGCGCGCCAGAGCCGGCGTCGGTTCGGCGGGGCGCTGGAGCCCTTGACGTACGGCCGGGTGGGATACGTCGAGCGCGAGCGGCGGGAGCTCGTGCGGCTCGATTACGTCGAGCCGGTGCGGTCGCCGCTGTCGGCGGTCGATGGCGACGCGCTGGGCTACGTCAGCTACTTCGCCGAGCTGATCGACGAGTGGGCGCAGGACGCCGATCCGAACGAGACATTGTTCCGGCTGGGTGCGTCGATGACCGACGCGATTGCCGAGGGCGTGCCCATCGAGCCGCTGGCGCGTTACTTCGAGTTCTGGTTGCTGCGGCTGCAGGGCGTCTACGAGATCGATCGTCGCCTGTCGGGCGAGGCGCAGGCGTTCCTGGCGACGGCCCGCAGCTCGAGCCCGTTCGCTCTGGCCCGGGTCGCGGTGTCGCGCGGGGCGCTGCGGGAGCTGGAAGCGGCGCATCGCGCGCTGATTGCGATGCATCTGGAGAAAAATCTGAAGTCGGTTCGCGTGCTAGGGGAGATGCGGCGATAGGAGACATGCACATTGCCAAATGCGGCATGCTAATTGAGTTAGCGAGGAGCATTTGGCGGTCAGCAATGCCGGGATGACTTTTCAGGGTCTGATTTTGAAGCTGTCCGAGTTCTGGGCGTCGCGCGGGTGCGCGCTGCAGCAGCCGCTCGACGTCGAGGTCGGGGCGGGCACGATGCACCCCGAGACGTTTCTGCGCGTGCTGGGGCCCGCGCACTGGAACGTCGCGTACGTCCAGCCGGCGCGCCGGCCGGCCGACGGCCGCTTCGGCGAGAATCCGAACCGGCTCTTCAAGCACCACCAGTTCCAGGTGATCCTCAAGCCGGCGCCCGACGACGTGCAGCAGCTCTATCTGGACAGCCTCGAGGCGTGCGGCATCAACCCGCGGCAGCACGACATCCGGTTCGAAGAGGACAACTGGGAATCGCCGACGCTCGGCGCCTGGGGCATCGGCTGGCAGGTGATGTTCGACGGAATGGAGATTTCGCAGTTCACCTATTTCCAGCAGGCCGGCGGCATCGAGCTCGCGCCGATTTCTGCGGAGCTCACCTACGGTCTCGAGCGCATCGCGATGGTGTTGCAGCGCGCCGACAGCGTCTTCGACGTCGACTGGGCGCCCGGCGTGAAGTACGCCGACGTGCGGCTGCGCGAGGAGGTCGAGCAGTCGAAGTACGTGTTCGGTCACGTCGAGATCCCGGGCGTCGAGTTCGGCGCGTTTCACCGCGATCTCTTCGAGCGGTACTACCAGCTGGCCGCCTCGCTGTTGAAGGCGGGGCTCATCTGGCCCGCGCTCGAGCACACGCTGAAGTGCTCGCACCTGTTCAACATCCTCGACGCGAGCAACAGCATCGGCGTCACCGAGCGCACGGCGTTCATTCTGCGCATCCGGCAGCTGGCGATCGGCGTCGCGAAGAGCTATGTCGAAGGCGGGGCGCGTCCCCCCGACGCCGGCGCGTCGCCGGCCGGCGCACGTCCCGCCGAGGCCGCCGATGCGAGTGCGGGCGCGGCCGGCGGTGGAAAGGCGTCGCAGTAAATGGATCGCGAGCTGCTGCTGGAGATCGGGTGCGAGGAGCTGCCCGCCGGATGGCTGCCGGGCCTCACCAATCAGGTCGGCGAGATCGTCGACGCGCAGTTGCGCGCCCACCGGCTCCCGCCCGAGTCGCCGGTCGACACCTACAGCACGCCGCGGCGTCTCACTGTCCGCGTCGCCCGCATCCCCGAACGGCAGAGCGATCTCGAAGAGCTCGTGAACGGACCGCCGGTCTCGGCCAGCTTCAAACCTGACGGATCGCCGACGCCGGCCGCGGCCGGCTTCGCCTCCAAACAGGGCGTGGACGTGGGTGCGCTGGAGCGGATCCAGACGCCGAAGGGCGAGTACCTCGCGTTCCGGAAACGCCAGCGCGGCAAGGCGACCGTCGACGTGCTGCCGGACGTCCTGGGTGACTCGCTGCGCGGGCTGCAGTTCCCGAAAGTGATGCGCTGGGATGCGATGCTGGAGGACGGGCGGGGCGAGCTGCTCTTCGGGCGGCCCATCCGTTGGATGCTCTACCTCTACGGCGGGCGCGTGGTGCCGTTCACGATCGCACGCACGCCGGCGGCGCAGACCTCGCAGGTGCAGGACGTGTCGGCCGGCGCCGTGACGTACGGCCACCGGTTCCTGACGACGAGCGGACGCGCCGGGCGGGCGATCAAGGTCCGCTCGTTCGACGAGTACCGCGCGCGGCTGCTCGAGAACTTCGTCATCCTCGAGCGCGCCGAGCGGCACAACAAGATCGCGCGCGAGCTCGACGCGAAGGCGCAGCGGCTGCAGGGGCGCGTCAGCCGCACGGTCAACCACCAGACGGGCCTGCTGCTCGAGGTGCCCGACCTGGTCGAGTACCCCTCGGTCGTCGCGGGGACCTTCGCGCTCGAATTCCTCGAGCTGCCCGAGGAGGTGCTGACGACCACGTTGATCCACCACCAGCATTACTTTCCGGTCGAAGGCGACGACGGCAAGCTGAAGAACGCCTTCCTCGCGGTGATCAACACGGAGCCCGACAACGAGCGCACGATCGCCCGCAACGCGGAGCGCGTCGTCTCGGCGCGGCTGCGGGATGCGCGTTTTTTCTGGGACGCGGACCGGAAGATCCCGCTGGAGTCGCGAGTCGATCGGCTCGGCACGCTGTTGTTCCACAGGAAGCTCGGCACGTACAAGGAGAAAGCGGAGCGGATCGAAAAGCTCGCGGAGTGGATCGCCGCCGAGGCGCTCGGCGCCGACGCTGCGACCGCGAAGCGGGCGGGGCTGGCCGCGCGTCTCGCGAAAGCCGATCTCGCGACCGACATGGTGCGCGAGTTCACCGAGCTGCAGGGGACGATGGGCGGCGTCTACGCGCGCGCCGAAGGGCAGCCCGAGGAGGTGTGGAAGGCGATCTACTTCCACTACCTCCCGATCGGCGTCGAAGCCGACGCGCCGCCGACGCGCGCGCAGCTCGGAAAGGCCGCCATCACCTGGGCCGCCGTCTCGCTCGCCGACAAGCTCGATACGATCGTCGGCCTGTTCGCCGCGGGCGAAAAGCCGACCGGCTCGCGCGACCCCTACGGCCTCCGCCGCGCGGCGCAGGGGGTCGTGAAGATCCTTGCGGATTTGCCCGCATTGGGAATCCAGACGCCTGACGGAGTGGATCTCTTTGAGTTGGTCCACGAAGCCTACCAGCCGCACGCGTCTCAACAGGGTGGAGTGACAGACGCCTGGCGATCGCTGCCGATTGCGACCTTCCTTTGGGAGCGCACTGCGCACCTTCTTGAGTCCAGAGGATTCCGGCCTGACGAGGTTCGAGCAATTGGCGCAGTAGAATCGGTGTGGTCCGATGTCGGCGAAGCGCTGAAGAGAGTGACGGCGCTCGCTTCGGAACGGTCTTCTGACGATTTTCAGGCGCTGGCCATTCTTTTCAAACGCGTGAAGAACATTACGAAGGGCGTCGAAGACCGCGCCGATGGCTTTCTTGAAGTGAGAGCGAAACTCGTGGAACCTGCGGAACTCGCTCTGGTCGAGGAATTGGAAAACCGGTGGCCGACGATCACGGCCGCTCAGAGCAGCGGTCATCACGTAGAAGCAATTCGAGAGCTCGCTAAACTTCGAACACCAGTGGATCGGTTTTTCGCTGATGTCCTCGTGATGTCGGAGGACCCGCAGCTTCGAGTCGCCCGACTGGCGCTTCTGACGCGACTCAGGGAAGCTGTTCTGAAGTACATCGGTGATATCGCGGAGATCGCGCCGGAAGACATGAAGCCGGTCTGAAGCCTGCGCCACACACGATGGTCCGGCTGACGCCGGACACCACCGGGACGAGACGCGTGCCGACGTAGAATTCAGTCAATCTCTCGATCAAGTACACAATTACCAGATTACCCATTTACCAGATTCGACCGGAGAACCGACATGTCGAAGAAGCCGGCGCCCCGCAAATCAGTTCCGCATGCCAAGCCCCGGAGCAAGGCAAACAAGTATGTCTATTTCTTCGGGTCCGGGAAAGCTGACGGCAACCGCACCATGAAGGATCTGCTCGGCGGCAAAGGCTCCGGCCTGGCCGAGATGACCAGCGCGGGGCTTCCGGTGCCGCCGGGCTTCACGATCTCCACCGAGGTCTGCAACATCTACTACCAGCAGAAGTCGAAGATCCCGTCCGCTATCGACCGCGAGATCGCGGAGCACGTCAAGAAGCTCGAGAAGGCCGCCGGCGCGACGCTCGGTTCCAGCGAGAACCCGCTGCTCGTTTCGGTCCGCTCCGGCGCGAAGTTTTCCATGCCCGGCATGATGGACACGATCCTGAACCTCGGGATGAACGACCACTCGGTGGAAGGGTTGAAGAGCCGGACGAAGAACGGCCGCTTCGCCTTCGACAGCTATCGCCGCTTCATCCAGATGTTCGGCAACGTCGTCCTCGAGATTCCGAAGGACGCGTTCGAGCACGAATTCGAGGCCGTCAAGACGGCGCGCGGCGCGAAGATCGACACCGATCTCGACGAGGCCGGGCTGCGCGAGGTGGTCCAGCGCTACAAGAAGGTCGTCAAGGAGCGCGCGAAGAAAGACTTTCCGCAGGACCCGCACGTGCAGCTGACGATGTCGAGGGACGCGGTGTTCCGCTCGTGGATGAACCCGCGCGCGATCGAGTACCGCCGCATCTACGACATCCCCGATCACATCGGTACCGCCGTCAACGTGCAGATGATGGTGTTCGGCAACACCGGCGATCGGTCGGGGACCGGCGTCGGCTTCACGCGCAACCCGGCGACCGGCGCCAGGGAGTTCTACGGCGAGTTCCTCATCAACGCGCAGGGCGAGGACGTCGTGTCCGGCGTCCGGACGCCGCAGCCGATCCGCGAGCTCGAGCAGGTGATGCCGAAGGCCTACGCGCAGCTGCGCCAGATCACCACGCGGCTCGAGAAGCACTACAAGGACGTCCAGGACTTCGAGTTCACGATCCAGGACGAGCATCTCTACATGCTGCAGACGCGCAGCGGCAAGCGGACCGGCTATGCCGCCGTCGTCATCGCGACCGATCTGGTGGCCGAGAAGCTGGTGACGCCGAAGGAAGCCATCCTCCTCGTCGACCCGGAATCGCTGAACCAGCTGCTCGCGCCCGGGTTCGATCCGGCGGAATGGAAGAAGATTCCGGTCGCGACCAGGGGGCTGCCGGCGTCGCCGGGGGCCGCCAGCGGCCACGTCGTGTTCTCGGCCGACCATGCGGTCGAGTGGGTGAACCAGGGCAAGCCGGTGATCCTCGTGCGCCGCGAGACCGTCCCCGACGACATCCACGGCATGTTCGTCGCGCAGGGCATTCTGACCGCGACCGGCGGCATGACGTCGCACGCCGCCGTCGTCGGCCGCCAGATGGGCAAGCCGTCGATCGTCGGCGCGGGCGACCTGCAGATCGACGAACGCGGGAAGGTGTTCCGCGTCGGGGGGCACACCGTCAAGGAGGGGGACTTCATCTCGTTCGACGGCCTGAGCGGCGAGGTGAAGCTGGGGCGCGTCGCGTCGAAACCGAGCGAGATCCTCCAGGTGGTCAACAAGACGCTGGACGCGAGGAAATCGGACATCTACCGGCGCTTCGAGACGCTGCTGTCGTGGGCGGACAAGTACCGACGGCTCGGCGTGCGCGCCAACGCCGATCTCCAGGATCAGGCCGAGCTCGCGTACGCGTTCGGCGCGCGCGGCATCGGCCTGTGCCGCACGGAGCACATGTTCTTCGGTGAAGGGCGCATCCCGATCGTCCAGGAGATGATCCTGGCCGACAACGAGGCCGATCGGCGCGCGGCGCTGAACAAGCTGCTGCCGCTGCAGCGCGACGACTTCTACGGCGTCTTCAAGGGCATGCGAGGCGAAGCGGTGACGATCCGCACGATCGACCCCCCGCTGCACGAGTTCCTGCCCAAGCGCGAGGACCTGATGGTGGATGTCGCCCGCCTCGAGACCGCCGGCAAGAAAGGGAAGGAGCTCGACGAGAAGAAGACGCTGCTGGCGCGCGTGGAGCAGCTCCACGAGTTCAACCCGATGCTCGGTCATCGCGGC
>JAYVYV010000472.1:0-2716 GCA_043783985.1 Acidobacteriota bacterium
CCGCGCTTCTGGTCGAACTCGGCCTTTGCTTTCTGAATGTGCGACGGGTCGGTGAACAGATCGACCATGGTCACCGCCATCGTCTTGGCCGCGACCATCATCCCTTTCACGCCGATCGTGCCGCCCGCGCAGGCGGTCGCCTGCCAGCTGTGCGCCGGCACGCCCGGCACGAACGTCGCCGCCACAACCTGCACCGTCGGGACGTTCCAGCTCACGTCCGCGAGATCGGTCGACGCGCCGCCGACGGCACCGAGCCGCATCGGCTGCACCTTCTCCTGCGATCCGACCGCCACGTCCGGCGGATCGGTCAGCGTCTTGCGGAGCTCCTCGCCGAAGCGCGCTTCCTCCGGCGTGTACGAGAACCCGCCGACCTTCTCCAGGTTGGCGTGCATCACGCCGCTCAGGTATTCGTTCGGCAGCACGTTGTAGACCGCGCCGGTCACTTCGAGATCCATCGTCGTGCCGGTGCCGAGCGCCGCGCCTTTCGCCGCATCGAGGATGCGCTCCCAGACGCCGTCGAGGATCTTCATGTTCGGCTGCCGCGCGTAGTAGTAGGCCTCGGCGAAATCGGGCACGACGTTCGGCGCCGCGCCGCCGCGCGTGATGATGTAGTGGATGCGCGTCTCCTGCGGCACGTGCTCGCGCATCATGTTGACCATGTGGTCCATCGCTTCGACGGCGTCAAGGGCCGAGCGGCCGCGATCGGGCGCCGCCGCCGCGTGCGCCGCCACGCCGTGAAAGCGGAACTTCGCGGTGATGTTCGCCGTCGAGCTCGTGGGGCTTGCCTCGTTGCGATCGCCGGGATGCCACGAGACGGCGACGTCGACGTCCCTGAACAGCCCGTCGCGAATCATGTAGACCTTGCCGGAACCGCCTTCCTCCGCCGGCGTCCCGTAGTAGCGAAGCGTGCCGGCGTGACCGGAGGCCGCGAGCCACTCCTTCACCGCGACGGCCGCCGCGAGCGCGCCGGTGCCGAGCAGGTTGTGACCGCAGCCGTGGCCAGCCGCACCCTCTTCGATCGCGTGATGGTTCGCGGTCTGCGCTTCCTGCGACAGCCCGGGCAGCGCGTCGAATTCGCCGACGATGCCGATCACCGGCTTGCCTGAGCCGGCCGTCGCGACGAACGCGGTGGGCATGCCGGCGACGCCGGCCGTCACCTGGAACCCGGCCGCTCGCAGTTGCTGCTGCAGCAGCGCGCTGCTCTTCTGTTCCTGGAAACCGACTTCGGCGAAGCCCCAGATCTCCTTCGCGACGCCGGCGTACGTGTCGCGCTTCGCGTCGATGCCCCGGAGCATCGCCGCACGGTCGTCCGCTGATTGCGATTGACCGCCGACAACGGCCTCGGTCCGGTCGTGTCCGGCTTCCTTGTCCGCCCACGCGCGACGCGCGAAGGCGGAGGCCGGACCCAACAACAACAGCAACGCGAGCGCAACGGCAGGTGTCCGACGCATCAGGGGCGCTCCTCGTGGGATAGCATAGGGGCAATTTTATGAGGTTTCCATGAAGAAGTCCGTTGCGCTGGCGCTCGTCGCCGCCTGCGCATGCCTGCAGTCTCCCCTCGCCGCGCAACAGCCGTCCCAGCCCTTCGCCCGCGATTCGAAGATTCCGATAGACGATGAATATTCGAAAAAGATCAAGGAGTACACCACCGAGCCGTTCTTCAGCTCGCCGCTCGTGGACTACCTCCCCGCGTCGAAGACGGTGCCGACGCCGAAGGCGGTGCTCGGCGACATCGCCGGTGCGCCCGGCAAGCTGCCGTACGCCGAAGAGGTCTACCAGTACATGCGGATGCTGGAGAAGGCCGCGCCGGGACGCGTCAAGGTGGTCAGCATCGGCAAGACGGAGGAAGGGCGCGAGATGATCGCCGTCGCGGTCGCGTCGGACGCGATCATGGCGAAGCTCGACGAAAACCGCGCGCGCCTCGCGAAGCTGGCCGATCCGCGCACGATCAACATGGACGACGTGCAGGCGGAGGCGCTGGTCGCGGCGTCGACGCCGATCTACTACATCACCGGCACGATTCACTCGCCGGAAACCGGATCGCCGACGGCGCTGATGGAGCTCGCCTATCGCCTCGTCGTCGACGACCACGAGTACATCAAAGCGATTCGCAACAACCTGATCACGCTGATCACGCCGGTGATCGAAGTCGACGGCCGCGACAAGATGGTGGACGTCTACAAGTGGCACCTCGCCCACCCGGGCGAGAACTATCCTGGGCTCGTGTACTGGGGCAAGTACGTCGCGCACGACAACAACCGAGACGCGATGGGCGCCACGCTCAAGCTGACCGAGAACGTCCTGAACCTGTGGAAGACGTGGCACCCGCAGGTGCTGCACGACCTGCACGAGTCGGTGCCCTACCTCTACGACAACACGGTCGGCGACGGCCCGTACAACGCCTGGATCGATCCGATCCTCGCCGACGAATGGGAAATGATCGGCTGGAACAACGTGTCGGAGATGACCAAGTTCGGCATGCCGGGCGTCTTCACGCACGGCAACTTCGACACGTGGTCGCCCGGCTACCTGATGTTCATCGCCGCGCTGCACAACGGCATCAGCCGTCTGTATGAAACGTTCGGCAACGGCGGCGCCGACACGGTGGAGCGGACGCTCACGCCGGATCAGTACGCGCGCACCTGGTACAAGCAGAACCCGCCGCTGCCAAAGACGATGTGGTCGCAGCGCAACAACAACAACTACCAGCAGACCG
>JAYVYV010000473.1:0-6877 GCA_043783985.1 Acidobacteriota bacterium
CGATCAACACCACGAAGATGCAGGCGCTCCGGAAAGCCGATCCGCCGCAGTACGAGAAGATCGCCGCCGACTCACGGACGGCGAACGCCGAGTACACCCGGGACTTCGCGCAGTTCGACGAGGAAACGATTGCCTCCGTCGACAGGTTCCGCGCCGACAGGAACCTGAACTATCAAGGCAACCCCGCCGGGCTGGTCGACGCGCGGCTCGTCGATGCCCTGCGGGCCGCGTATTTCGAGAAGAAGAAGGCCGCAGCGAAGCCCTGAGCGTCCAAGGTAGGTGGGTCGGGAAGCTGATGGGTCCGTGAGGTCAGGTGACGTCGGGTCCATCGGGCGGATCAGGAGGGTACATGCGTCACGCAGTTGCGTTCGGCGCCGCGGCGCTCACGCTCGTCGTCGTCATGCCGGCCGCGGCCCTGGAATCCAAGCCGCCCGCGAACTTCTTCGGGCAGAGGACCCCCGCGCCCAAGCCGCCCAGGGTGGACTGGAACTGGCGGCCGCCGATCGATGAGGCTCAGCCGGTCGGACCGTCGGTCGTCTGCGGGATGACGGTGATTCCGGCCGATTCGACGATCGATCCGAAGATCCGCGTGGCGCCTTCGAAATCTGGTGTCACCTTCACGATGCGCGCGATTCAGCCGAAGGTCTGCAGGACGCCTTGAGCGTGAGGGGCGAGGCCACCGCGAGCGCAAATGGTTTCCTCGAACCTCGCTAGGGAAGCGTGTAGTCGATCCCGTAGAAGTGCTTGCCGTCGCGGATGTCGATGGTCATCGTGCCGGCGATGCCGGTCAGCTCGCCGGTGCCCGAGTCGGGGATCACCGTGATCGTCAGCGTCTGCGCGCCGCGCGTCATCGTGCCGGCGTGCCACACCGCGAACGTGCCGCGGCGGCCGTGCAGCGTGCCTTTGATGCGCTCGATCGCCACGTAGGTCCCCGAATCCTTCACCGCCTCCGCCATCCCGGCGAGCATCTGTCCCAGGCCTGTGCCTTCGAGCTCGCCGTGATACGCCTTGTCGATCGACATCCGGCCAATCGTCGGGTCGCCGACGCCTTCGTCCTTCTGCGGTCCGATCTTCACGTCGAACTCGCCGCTCGCATGCTTCGCCATCGCGGTGCCCTTCTGCTGCGGAGTGGGGGTGAACGCCGACGCGGCCACGCCAAGCGAAAGGCAGATGACGAGGGCGCGTGCTGCGGCGCGTGCGCGGAGCGTCGTGCGCGTCATCCGATCGCGGCAGTGACTTTGCGGTCTGCGGCCAGCGCGGCTTTCACGCGCTCGGGCGTGAACGGCACTGTCCGCAGGCGCGCGCCGGTGGCGTCGAACACCGCGTTCGCGAGCGCCGCGGCGACCGGCGCGGTGGCGGCTTCGCCGGCGCCGAACAGCGGCTGGTCCGGGCGGTCGATCAGGATCACCTCCACCTGCGGCGCGTCCGGGAACCGCAGGATCGGGTAGCTCGCCCAGTCGACACTGGTCACGCGCGATCGATCGAAGGTCACTTCCTCGTGCAGCGCGCGGCTCAGTGTCTGCACGATGCACCCCTCGACCTGGTTCTTCAGCGCATCGCTGTTGACGATCAACCCGCAGTCGTGCGCGCAGACGACCCGGCGCACGTTGATGCGGCCGGTGGCGGGATCGACGATCACCTCCATCGCCATCGCCACGTAGTTTTCGGCCTGCTTGTAGCGCATGTAGGCCATGCCGCGTCCGGCGAGCAGACCGCCCTGCGCCGACTGCGGGTTCGGCGATCGGCGCGCCTGCCAGCCAAACGTCTCGGCCGTTCGCGTGATCACCGCGATGGCGCGCGGATCGGTCAGCCGTTCCAGCCGGAAGGCGATCGGATCGGCGCCGGCCAGCGCGGCGAGCTCGTCGGTGAAGCTCTCCACGGCGAACACGTTCGCGATTTTGCCTGGCGCGCGCAGGTTCGACAGCTGCAGCGGCGCCTCCTTCGTCCAGTGCACGAGCACGCGGACGCTGCCGGCCTGATACGGCGGATCGCCGTTCTGCGTGATCGCACCGGCGCCGGCGCCGTGCTCCTGCGGCACTCCCGCCGCGTCCGCGGCGAGCAGCGCCCGGGCGCCCGGCGCCTGATTCGGCAGCCACATCTGCGTGTCCCAGCCGACGATCCGTCCGCTGGCGTCGAGACCCGCCTGGACGTCGAGCAGCTGCTGCGGCCCCTTCGGATCCCAGCCCGTTTCGTCCTGACGCGTCCACTGCACGCGGACCGGCTGACCGATCGTCTTCGAGAGCAGCACCGCGTCGGCGGCCGCGTGATCGCCGCCGTTGGTCCCGTACGATCCGGCGCCGTCGAGGAACACGACGCGCACCTTGTCCGGCGACAACCCGAACACCTTCGACAGATTCATGCGCAGGCCGTGCGTGCCTTGCGAGGAGGACCAGATCGTCGCGCCGTCGCCCTTGACGTCGGCCACCGCGCAGCAGGGGCCGAGCGAGGCGTGGCTCTGGAACGGCCAGAAGTAGGTCGCCGACAGCGTCTTCGCCGCGCCGCCGATCGCGGTGACCGCGTCGCCGCGGTTGACGACCGCCTGGTCGCGATCGACCGCCGCGCTGCGCGTCCATCGATCGAGGCCGTCGCTTCCAGGCAGCGTCCGTGCGTCGCTCCACGTCGTTTTCAACGCCGCGGCGGCTTTGACGACGGCCCACTCGTCCTCGCCGACGAGCGCGAGGAAGCTCTGGATGCGCACGACGCGAACGTCGGGGATGTCGCGGATCGGCGACTCGTCGATCGACGCGAGCGTCGCGCCGATCGCCGCCGGGCGGATCACGCGCGCGTGCAGCATGCCCGGCAGCGTGAAGTCGTGCACGTACACGTGGCGGCCGGTGCACTTGGCCGGCACGTCCGGGCGCGGCAGCGGCTGGCCGACGACGGTGTAGTGCAGCGGATCGCGCAGCGGCGCCTTCGCGTCGACCTTCAGCGACAGGCGGCGATCGCCGACCAGCGCCGCGAGGGCAACACCGGCGCCGCCGTTCATCGGACGGACCTCGCCGTCGGCGAGCGTGAGCTCGGCCGGCGGCCGGCTCAGGCGCGTGGCGCCGAGCGCGAGCAGCGCCTGCCGCGCGGTGGCGGCCGCCTGACGCACCTCCGCGCCGCCACGCGTCAGCCCCGTGCTGCCGCCGGTGCCGCCCTGATCCGGACACACGCCGGTGTCGCCGTCGACGACGGTAATCCGCTGAGCGGGGATGCCGAGCTCTTCAGCCGCCATCTGCGCGACCGCAATCCGCAATCCGGTGCCGACGTCGGCCTTGCCGGTGTACACGGTGACCGTGCCGTCGGCGTGGAAGGCGAGGAAGCTGTCGACGTCCGCGGGGTCGAGCGGCTTGCCGGCAGCCGGCGTCTGCGCGCGCGCCCAGCGGGGCAGCGCCGCGTCGAACGCGAAGCTCACGATCACGGCGCCGCCGGCTTTCAACAGCGTGCGGCGGGAGAAGGTCAGGTTCGTCATCACCTGCTCCTTATGCGTGCGCGGCGCGGACGACGGCCCGCAGAATACGCGTGTGCGTGCCGCAGCGACAGAGGTTGCCGGCCAGGCCCTGCTTCGCCTGCTCGATCGTCGGCGAGGGCGTGGCGCTCAGGAACGCCGCGGCCGCCATGATCATGCCGCTCGTGCAGTAGCCGCACTGCGCGGCCTGCTCGGCGATGAACGCCGCCTGGACGCGATGGGGTTTGTCGAGCGTGCCGAGTCCTTCGATCGTGGTGACCGCGTGGCCGGCGACGCGGCTCACCGGCGTCGTGCACGATCGCACCGCCTTGCCGTCCATCAGCACCGTGCAGGCGCCGCACTGGCCCAGGCCGCAGCCGAACTTCGGCCCGTGGAGGCCGAAGGGGCCGCGCAGGACGTAGAGCAGAGGCTGCGCCGGATCCCACGAGTCGGCGGAGACAGCGCGTCCGTTGAGGCGGAACGGGTAGCTGGCCATTTGTGGGATTCTATAACCGATGAAAATCCTCGTCGCGTTTTCGTTCGCGTGCGCGTCCGTCATGGCCTCCGCGCGGCAGCCGCCCGCGGCGCCGGCGATCGTGGATGCGCCGACCGTGAAGGTGCTCACGGGCCTCACCGTCCCGGAGTTCGAAGCGGAGATGCAGTTGATGACGCAGGCGCTCGGACTGTCGTGCGGGTCGTGCCACGCGCGCGGGAATTTCGCGAGTGACGCCAGCCCGCGCAAGCTCGCGGCTCGCCGCATGCTGGAGATGACCAGGCTGGTCAACGCGCAGTTCTTTCCCGGCTACACACCGCCGGACGGCGAGTCCCGCCTGGGACGCGTCACCTGCTTTACGTGCCACCAGGGCGACACGCGGCCGAAGACACAACAATAGGTGAGGGCTGAACCGGGATCGCGGACCGGCGGTCAGGGCGTCCCGGCTGCGTCGAAGCTCTCGCCGTCGCGCATCGCCGCGATGGCGAAGGCCGCGGCGTCCTCGTCGTGCTCGAACACCGCCCGCTTCAGGATTTCGCCTCCGCGCTGGATGGTGACTTCGAAGGGCGGGCCCGACGCGCGGAGGGCGAACGTGCAGCGCAGCCCGGCCGCGGTTTCCCAGAGCACGATGTCGCCGTCATGGCCGGGCAGGGCGCTCACACGGAGACCCTACGCTATGGTCGAGCTGGAGTCAATTAGGGGTGCACACAATTAATTCGCATCCCGATCCCGCCGGACCGGGACCTTGCGTCCGCGGATGGTGGTCGCTTTCAGCGCGGCGATGATCTCGTCCGCCCGCGACGCCGGGACCTCGACGAGCGAGAAGCGATCGGCGATCTGGATCGCGCCCAGGTCGCGCGAGTTGACGCCCGCCTCGCCGGTGATTGCGCCGACGAGGTCGCCGGGCCGGATGCCCGCCTCGCGTCCCGCCCCGATAAAGAGCATCGCAACCGCCTCGGTCGGCGCGGGGCGTTCGCGACGCTGCTCGCGCGGTCCCGCCGGGCCGATGATTGCCCCCTTCGAGAAACGCTGAGGCGCGCGGCTGTCGTGCGACGTCCTCCCGTCGCGCGGCGACGGCCGCTCGTGCGCGACCACGACCGGGATGTCGCGTTCGGACTCGTCTCCAGCTTCCGCCTGATGCGCCAGCTTCACCGCCGCCGACGCGATCGCGACGATGTCGAACTCCTGCGCGAGCGTGTCGACGACGACGCGCACGTCGTCCAGCTCGCCTGCGAGGATCAGCTCGCGGATCGACGCCCGCGTCACGTCCAGGCGCCTGGTGCGCAGCTCGGCGACGGTGGGCACCGTGAGGATGTCGATCTTCTGTTTGGTGAAGCTCTCGATGGTGCGTAGCATCCGGTGTTCCCGCGGCTCGGCAAGCGTGATGGCCGTGCCTTCGCGCCCGGCGCGCCCCGTGCGGCCGATCCGGTGCACGTAGGCCTCGGCCGCCGGCGGCACATCGTAGTTGAAGACGTGCGACAGGTGCTCGATGTCGAGGCCGCGCGCCGCGACGTCGGTGGCGATCAGCAGGTCGGCTTTTCCGGCGCGGAACATCTGCATCACGCGGTCGCGCTGCCGCTGCTCCATGCCGCCGTGCAGCGCCTGCGCGCGCCGGCCGTGCGCGTTCAGCGTTTCGACCAGCGTCTCGACCTCAAGCCGCGTGCGGCAGAAGACGATCGCTGACGTCGGGTTCTCCATGTCCAGCACGCGATCGAGCGCGGCCGGCTTGTGGGCGCGGGGCACGATGTACGCGATTTGCCGGACGCGCGGCATCTTGCCGGCCGCCGTCTTCTCGCGCGCGACGATCACGCGCGCCGGGTTGTTCAGGTGCCGCTGCGCGATCGACAGGATTCGCGCCGGCATCGTCGCCGAGAACAACGCCGTCTGCCGCGTCTTGGGCGTCGCCTCGAGGATCGCGTCGAGATCCTCGGCGAACCCCATGTCGAGCATCTCGTCGGCTTCGTCGAGCACGAGCATGCGGAGGTTGCCGAGCTTGAGCGTACCGCGCTTGATGTGATCCAGCGCGCGTCCCGGCGTGGCGACGACAATGCCCGCGCCGCGTTCGAGAGTGCGGATCTGCTGGGAGATCGGCGCGCCGCCGTAGACGGGGAGCACCGTGACGCCGAGGCCTTTCGCGTACTTGTGGATGGCCTCGGAGACCTGCATCGCCAGCTCGCGCGTCGGCACCAGCACGAGGCCGCCCGTCTGCTTCTTCGCCGCCGCATCCTCGCCGGCCAGCCGCTGCAGCATCGGCAGGGCGAAGGCGGCCGTCTTGCCGGTGCCGGTGGCCGCCTGCCCGAGGACGTCGCGCTTCGCGAGCAGCAGCGGAATCGTCTCGCGCTGCACCGGCGTCGGCTCTTCGTACCCGAGTGCGCTCACCGCCTTGGCGAGCTGATCGATCAAACCCAGGCCGTCGAATCCGCCTGCGGCGCTGTTACCGGTCGTAGGGCTCATCTTCGCGTGGTTCCTTCACCTTCGATTGTACGTGGGCGGGGGCCGACGAGCTGGATCAGGTCTTGGCGGTCCAGTATGCGACGTGTGCGGCGCGCCGTTCGGTGTTGCTGAACCGCACGATCCAGATCAGACCCCACGCGAGCCAGAACGCCGCCATCCACCAGGCCGTCCAGATGCCGGCGGTGACGCGTTGGTTGTTCCATGGCAGATAGCGGAGCAGGAACGTCCAGGCGCCCATCAGCGCGATCAGCGCGCCGGCCGTGCGCGGGCGGCGCGGGTAGACGAGCAGCGCCGCGGTCAGCAGCGCAATCCAGACGAACATCGCAAACATGGCGTGCGTGAATTATAGGTGACCGAGAAAGATCGTGTGGCGCGGACCGCCCTTTTTCAAACGCCCGCGCACGCGCTCGACCTGCACGGTAAAGCCGCCGTAGCGCAGCCGCTGCTCGAACCGGCGATCCTCCCACGCGGACCAGATCGCCAGCACGCCGCCGGCTTTG
>JAYVYV010000474.1:0-2715 GCA_043783985.1 Acidobacteriota bacterium
GAACCCGACCGGCACGCGCGTCAGCCGCGCGAAGCTCTGGAGCAGCAGGCCGGCGCCGACGAGCAGCATGAGCGACAGCGCGACCTCCGCGATCACCAGCACGTTGCGCGAACCGCGTCGAGCGGACGTCGCGCCGCGGCCGCCGCTCTTCAGCGCGTCAACCGGCGCCTGCCGCGCCGCGAGCGACGCCGGAATCAGGCCGAAGATCAACCCCGCACCGAGTGACACGGTCAGCGAGAACGCGAGCACGCGGCCGTCCAGCGCGATCTCGGATCCGCGCGGAAGGCCGCGCAACGCGGAGGCGGCGAGGTTCACGCTCCAGAAGGCGAGCAGCACGCCGAGCGCACCGCCTGTCAGCGAGAGCAGCAGCCCCTCGCTGCACATCCAGCGCGCCAGATCCCAGCGGCTCGCGCCGAGCGCGAGACGCACCGCGGCCTCGTGCGAGCGCGCCGTGGCGCGGACCAGCAGCAGGTTCGCGACGTTGGCGCAGGCGATCAGCAGCACGAGCCCCACCGCGCCCATCAGCACCAGCAGCGGCGATCGAGCGCTGCCGACCGTTCGCTCGCGGATCGGCACGAGCCGGAGGCTCGCGTCCGGATCGGCATCGGTGTTGGTCGGGTTCGCGCGCGCGTAGCCGTGGGCGATGGCGTCCACCTCGGCCTGTGCCTGCTCCACGCGGACGCCCGGAGCGATCCGCGCGACCGCTGTCAGATAGCCGAGCCCTCCGTTGATCAGGTGGCTCGGGAACCCGGTGACCTCGTTCACCCGCGGCGCCCATACATCCACGTCGTCGAACGGCGGCGGCAGGTCGATGCCCAGCGCGCCGACGACGGTGTAGGGCGCGCCGTTGAGGGTCAGCGTCACGCCGAGGGCAGCCGGATTGCGGCCGAAGCGACGCACCCAATAGCGGCGGCCGATCACGGCCACCGCCGGCGCGCCCGCCTTGTCCTCCGCCGGCGTGAACGTCCGACCGAGCGCGGCATCGACGCCGAGGACGTCGAAGAAGCGCGCGGACACACGCGCGCCCGGCAACTGTTCCGGGCGATCGCCTTCGCTGACGTTGAACCGCTCGTTGGCGATCGCGGCGAGGCCGCTGAGCATCGAGTCGCGCGCGGTCAGATCGACGAACGACGGATACGAGAACGGCCCGTCGGCGATCGCGCGCTTCGGGTTCGAAGCGGCCAGGACGAACAGACGCGCCGGATCTGTGAACGGCAGCGGCCGCAGCAGCGCGGCATCGACGACGCTGAAGACGGCCGTGTTGGCGCCGATGCCGATCGCGACGATCGCGACGGCAACCAGCGTGAACTCGCGCGCTTTCAGCAGCGATCGGACCGCGTATCGCGCCTCAGACCACATACCGCTCGCCAGCGGCGGCGCCGAGCTGCGAAAAGCGGCCGGCGGCGAACGGCGCGAGATCGCATTTCGGATCGCGGCCGGTGATGACGTCGGCGAGGATGCGGCCGGCGGCCGGCGAGTGCTGGAAGCCGTGGCCGCTGAACCCGTTGATCAGAAAGAGGCCGGCGACGCCGTCGGCGGCGCCGAGGATCGGGTTGCCGTCCGGCGACATCTCGTAGAGTCCGGCCCACGCGTGAGAAATCGACGCATCGGCCAGCGCGGGCAGCCTGGCGACGGCGACGTCGATCACCTGCGGCAGGAAATCCCACTGCACCGTCGTGTCGAACGTCGGCTGCTCGTGCCGCTCGCCCATCCCGAACAGCAGGCCGGCGCCTTCGCGGTGGAAGTAGAAGGTCGTGTCGAAGTCGATCACCATGATGTGCGACGAGGGCACGTGCAGGGCCGCCCGTCCGGCGCCTGGCGCCGCGATGAAGATGTGACGGCGGATCGGATCGACCGGCACGTCGGCTCCAGCCATCCTGCCGATCCGGCGCGCGTACGGCCCCGCGGCGTTGACGACCGTGCCCGTCTCGATCGCCCCGCGCGACGTCTCGACCGAGGAGACGCGGCCCGACGTCGTCCTGATCGCGGTGACCTCGACGTCACGCTCGATGCTGACGCCGAGCGACTGCGCGGTTTTGGCGAACCCCATCGTGACGCCGTTGGGATCGGCGATGCCGTCGCGCTGGCAGAAGGTCGCCGCGAGGACGCCGTCGGCGTTCAGTCCCGGCGCGAGCTCGGCCGCCTCGCTCGCGTCGAGCCATGTCACGTCCACGCCCAGGCGGCGCTGCAGCTCGACGTTGCCCTTGAACGTCTCGACGCTGGCCGCAGTCGACAGGAGAAACAGGTAGCCGTCCTGATGGAAATCGATCGGGTGGCCGACCTCGCCGGCGAAGCGCTCGAGCAGGCGGATCGACTCGATCGACAGCCGGATGTTCGCCTCGTTGGAGAACTGATGCCGCACGCCGCCGGCGTTGCGCCCGGTCGATCCCGTTCCGAGCATCTTCTCGCGTTCGAGCAGCATGACGTCGGTCACGCCGAGCCGGGCAAGGTGATACGCGACGCTCGCGCCCATGCAGCCGCCGCCGACGATTACAACTTCAGCGCTGCGTTTCATCGCCGCGTTCACCGACCCGATGTTCCCCTGACCTTCTCCACCTGCTCCATGACGCGGAGGATATTTCCGCCGAGAATCTTTTCGATGTCCGCCTCGGAGTAGCCCTTCTTCAGCAGCGCATCGGTGATCTTCGGCAGCTTCGACGCGTCCTCCATGCCGAACGGCATCGTGGCGCCGTCGAAGTCCGACCCGAGGCCGAC
>JAYVYV010000475.1:0-6873 GCA_043783985.1 Acidobacteriota bacterium
GTCGTGGCCGTCGCCGTCGACGAGCACGGCCGCGTCCTGGCGCGCGCGGAGGCGGACGCCGGCGGTGACCTTGGCGCCGCCGCGGCGAAGGCGGTAGACGAGGTGCAACTCCCGGCCGCCGGGTCCGGTCCAGGCATCGTCGGGGTGGCCGCGTTCAGCCCGGAGTCGCCGGCCATCGCGGCGGCCCTTTCGCAGCTCGCGCTCCGGTTCGGCGGCTCCTTCACCCGGACTGGCGCGGTGCTGTCGGGGACGGCGGCCGCCGCGGCGGAAGCCTGGGTGGGCGCCGCACGCAGCGTGAAGGACGTCGTCTTCTTTGCCGTCGGCCAGCACACCACGGGCGGGGTCGTCCGCGACGGCGCCGCGATTACCGGCGCGCGCGGGCGCGCGGGCTCCATGGCGTGGCTGTCGCTGAACCCGGTCGAGCGCGAGGACTACAGGAAGATCGGCTGCCTCGAAGCCGAAGTCGCGGCGGCCGGCATCGTCCGCCGGATGATCTGGCGCATCAAGGCGGGCGATCGCTCCCGCGTCCAGGACATCGTCAAGGACGATTTCGCCGCGATCACCATCGACCACGTGCTCGGCGCCGCCCGCGACGGCGACGGCGTGTCGATCTCGGTCGTCCGCGACACCGCGAAGTATCTCGGCATGGCCGCGGCGAATCTGGTCGTCGTCGCCGATCCGGAGATGCTCGTCCTCGGCGGCATCATGGCGTCGGCCGCTGATCTCCTCATGGAACCGATGCGCACGGAGATCGCGCGCCGCCTGCCGAAGCCGATGATGGACGACTTGCGGATCGAAACCGCGACACTGGGCGCCGACGCCGCCGCGATCGGCGCCGCGCGTCTGGGCGCCGCGCCGCTTCCATGATCGTGCTGTCGGGCGCCTCGCTGGTACTGCCCGACCGCGTCCTGTCGCCCGGCACCCTGGTCATCGAGGACGGCCGCATCGCCGAGATTCGCGCCGACACGCCGTCGGGCGGCCACGCCGCCTTTGCATTTCACGGCCACTACATCGTGCCGGGCTTCATCGACGTGCACGTGCACGGGGTCGACGGCGTCGACGCGCTCGATGCGCGGCCCGATGGCGACGCCATCGCCGCGATTGCCGCGCGTCTGCCGCGCTACGGGGTCACCGCGTTTTGTCCGACGACGGTCGCATGCGGGCCCGGGGCGCTGAGGCGTGTGCTCGATCAGGTCAGGCGCGCGCGCCAGGCGCCCGTCCCCCGATCGGCGCGCGTACTGCCCGCGCATCTGGAGAGCAATTTCATCAACCCTGCATACAACGGCGCGCAACCCGCGTCCTGCCTGCGCAGTCCGCGGGCTGCGCTCGGAGCGGGTGGGGCGGCTAGTGGGTCGGGCAGGTCAGGTGCGTCGGGCGCGGAGGACTTTACCGCTGCGGACATCCTCGCCGAGATCGAGCGCGCGGCGCCTGACGTCGGGATCGTGACGCTCGCTTCCGAGCTGGACGGCGGGCTCGACCTCGTGCGTTGGCTCGCCTCGCGCGGCCACCGCGTATCGCTGGGACACTCGGCTGCGACGTACGACGAAGCGATCGCGGCGATCGCGGCGGGCGCGCACCACGCGACGCACCTGTTCAATCGGATGCCGCCGCTCGCCCATCGCGCGCCCGGGCTGGTCGGGGCCGTGCTGCAGACCGACGAGGTCGCCGCGGAAATCATCTGCGACGGCGTCCACGTCCACCCCGCGCTGATCCGCACGGCGATTGCCGCGAAGCGGCCGTCGCGGATCTTCGCAATCACGGATGCGACGGCGGCCGCCGGTCTGCCCTTCGGCTCGCGGGCAATGCTGGGCGGGCAGCCGATCACCGCCGGTGCGGACACCGCGCGGTTGCCGGACGGGACCATCGCGGGCAGCCTGCTCACGATGGATCGCGCGTTTCAGACGCTGGTCGGCCCCGTCGGCCTGGCGCTGGTCGATGCGGCGACGATCTGCGCCACCACCCCGGCACGCGAGCTCGGCCTGGTGGGGCATGGAGTGCTGGCGCCGGAAGCGGTGGCCGACCTGGTCGTTCTCGACGCGAACTTTTCGGTGGTCCAGACCTACGTGGCCGGCCAGCTCGTCTACGCGCGCGGACCGAGAACGGACGGTCCGGAGGGAACGGGTTCCCACAGAGCAACGGAGTAACGGAGAAACGCGAGAATCGCCGTTTCTCTGTTCCTCCACCTGATCCTTGCCTCCGTCAGCTCCGATCCCCATGCGTCGAACTCTCGCGCACCGGCGATCGTCTAACCCGGCGGAGGATGTCGTCATGGTTCTGTCCGTTCGTCACGTCAAAGGTCTCGCGCTGCCGGCTGTGCTCGCGGCGCTGCTCGCGGCTCCGGGTTGCGTCGACATCATCGGCGCCGGCCTGAACACGTACGTCGAGCGCGACGAGAAGCATTTCACGGTGTCCGGCAAACCCGACGTGGCGCTGGCCACCTTCGACGGCTCGATCGAGATCCGCCCCTGGGACAAGGCCGACGTCCAGGTCGTGATCGAGAAGCGCGGGCGCGACAAGGACGATGTGTCGGCAATCGAGGTGAAGGCCGAGCAGCACGGCGATCGCATCGAGATCAGCGTGACCCAGCCGAAGCGCGATCACGAGCGGTTCGCCCTACATTTCAACAACCGCTCGGCGAAGCTCATCGTCTCGGTGCCGGCGTCGTCGGACGTTGCGGCGAAAAGCGGCGACGGCTCGATCGACATCGAACGCGTGGCGGGCCGCGTGCAGCTGCGGTCGGGCGACGGCAGCATCCGCGGGCGCATGCTGGGCGGCGACGTCGAGGCGAACACGGGCGATGGATCGATCAGGATCGACGGCACGCTGACCAGCGTGCGCGTCCGAACCGGCGACGGCAGCGTTACGATTCACGCGGACCCCGGCAGCTCGCCAGTCGCCGACTGGGACATCGTCACCGGCGACGGATCGGTGACGCTCGAAGTCCCCGACGGCTTCGGCGCCGATCTCGACGCGCACACAGGCGACGGCAGCATCCACATGCGTGACCTGACGCTCTCGAACGTCACCGGGAACATCGGGAAGAACAGCCTGCGCGGCCGCCTGGGTGGCGGCGGACGCGCTGTGCGCGTGCGCACGGGCGACGGGTCGATCACCGTCAAGCGATCGTGATCGGGTTCAGGCAGGGTGCGTTCGCCGAACGTAGAACGTAGAACGTAGAACGTAGAACGTAGAACGTAAAACGCCGGAACGAACCCTGAACGTTGAACCTCGAACCCGACAGGGCGCTACTTCACGATGCGCCCCGCCGTGAGAAAACGGCGATAGCCGGTGAACGTCTGCCGGCTGCGCATCGACTCGAGACCACCGCGCACGACGATCAGGGTGTCAATGGATTCGGGCAGGAGCATCGCTTCGTCGGGATCGTGAAACGGGACGGTCTTGTAACGAATGACGGTGTCGTGGCGCTCGACGACGATCGTGTGATCGAGGTTGTGCTTGCGCTGCAGCTTGGCCGGCACGCTCAGGTCGGCCATCGCCCCCATGCGCTGCTCGACCCGCACCACCTGATAGCTCGCGGCATCGATCCAGACGCGCCCTTGCACCACCACCGGGAGCGACCAGGTGAAGCAGTCGGCGTGTCCACGCGGGTCCTCGGCGATTTCTCCCTTGCCCTCCGGTTGACTCGACGTGAAATCGATCACGATCGATGCGCGGTCCTTCCCCCGCCCGAACCCGCCGGAGACGAAGCGGTACTCGGCCCGGTGAGCCGGCAACAGGAACGCCAGCGGTTCGGTGGACAGCGGGTTCGCGTCGGTGCATCCGGCGCGATCGTTCTTGTCCCTTTCGCGCGGCGCCCGGCCGTTGACCCGCAGCAGCTCGCGAACCACCTTCGCATCCGACGCGTCGCCCTCGGCGTCGGTTTCGACGCGAAGCTCGTATTCAGTGACGCGCGCGAACCCGACGGGCGAATAATCGTGGCCGACCGGCTGCACCGTCGTCTTCTCCGTGCAGACGACGTTCTGCGCGCGCTTGTAGTAGTCGGCGATTCGCTCACCCACCCGTGCGAGGAGCGTGTCGATGTCGGGGGGCGGCTGCGCGCTCAGTGTGGTGACAGCCACGACCGCCGCAGGAATCGCCCATCTCACGCGCGCACGATACGCTGCCCCGGGAGGCGAGTCAACGGCCGTCAGGCGAGATGTCAGGCCAGATGGGCTGTGGTGGCGTAGACGGTAGCGTCGGCGATGCCCGCCTCGAGGAAGGCGTCGTGGCGCTCGCGGCACTTGGAGCACGCGCCGCAGTGGATTGCGGATTCGCTTGTGGATTCGATGGCGGATTGGGGGTTCATGCACGAGAGCGTGAGCTCGAAGGGCACGCCGAGCGCGGCGCCGCGGCGGATGACGTCGGCCTTGCCGGTGGCGGCATAGGGCGCCTCGATCTGCAGCGGGTGATCGAGGCCCAGGGACAGCGCGCGCGCCATCGCGGCCCGAAACTCGGGCGTCGCGTCGGGAAAGGGATTGTGCGCAAGCGTGCCGATGACGAGACGATCGATCTTCGCGGCCGCGCAATAGACCGCCGCCTTGCCGAGCAGGGTGACGTTGCGTCCAGGCAGATACACGTCCTCGTCCGGCGTGTGGTACGCGGGCGGGCGCCCCTCGACCGACCAATGGGTGGCCGCGTACACGTCCCGCATGTCGACGCTGAGCGAGACGAGCGGGCGAGCCGGGTGGCCGAGCGGCGCGCGTTCGAGGAAGCGCGAGACCACCGCCCGTTCGGCGGCCTCCCACGCGAGGCCGACGCTGACGTACAGCGGGTGCACCTCGCCGCGCGCCGCCTCGTCGGCGGCCAACACCGCGCTGTCGAGCCCGCCGGAGAGAAGGACAGCCGTAGGCATCAAGTGATTGGGTAATCGGGTAATCGGGTAATCGGGTAATCTGGTAATCTGGTAATTGATCGGGCGATCGAGGTGATCGAGGTGATCGGGTGCGCGCAATCTCCCATCAATCACCCGATTACCAGATTACCCGATTACCAAATCCTATGTATTCCGTCACCAAACGCATCGATTTCTGCTACGGCCACCGCCTGCTCGACTACGACGGTATCTGCAAGCACCCGCACGGCCACAACGCGACCGCCGAAATCGAGGTCCGCACCGGCTCGCTCGACGACCGGAACATGGTGTGTGATTTCAGCGATATCAAACGGATCGTGAAAGGCTGGATCGACGCCGAGCTCGATCACAAGATGATCCTGCGGCACGACGATCCGCTCGTCGCCCCGCTGAAGCAGCTCGGCGAACCCGTTTATCTCCTCGACAGCAACCCGACGGTCGAGCGGATCGCGAAGCTGATTTTCGACCAGGCCCACGAACACGGTCTGCCGGTCGTGCGCGTCACCGTGTGGGAGACACCCACATCATTCGCGGAGTTCAGGATCTGAGGATTTGAGGATTTCAGCGCCTCACGTCCCCAACGCCTCATATCCTCAGCTTTTCGTCTTTGACCTGGATGGCACCCTCGTCGACTCGCGGCGCGACATCGCCGACGCGGCCAACGCGTTGCTCGTATCCTGCGGCGCGGAACCGCTCCCCGAGTTGCGGATCGGCCGCATGGTCGGCGACGGCGCGGCCCGCCTCGTGGCGCGGGCGTTCGAGGCGAGCGGCCTCCAACGTCCGCCCGACGCGCTGGAACGGTTTCTGGCGCGCTACGACGAGCGGCTGTTGAACACCACCCGTCCCTACGACGGCATTCCCGAGGTGCTCGACGCGTTGAGACAACGGGCCGCGCTGGCGGTCCTGACGAACAAACCGATGGCGTCGACCCGGCGGATCCTCGACGGTCTCGGACTCGCGCGCTACTTCCCGGCCGAGGCTGTGATCGGCGGCGACGGCCCGTTTCCGCGCAAGCCGGATCCCGCGGCGCTTCGCCATCTCACCGCCGCCGCACACGCCGGTGCGGACTCGACCCTCCTGATCGGCGACTCCGCGGTCGACTGGCGGACGGCGCGGGCGGCGCCGACGCGGGTGTGTCTGGCGCGATACGGATTCGGCTTCGACAGCGTTCCACTGCACGAATTGACACCTGCGGACCAGCTCATCGACTCTCCTCGCGAGCTGCTCGGACTGTAACAATCTTGTACGTTTTGACGGGGCCGGATGTCGGCCTTCGATGCAACCGTGGGCGTTGCACACAAAATCTTTCGGCGAATGCTGGCATCGCCATTGCTGAGATACCCCCGTTCCTGATCCAGCACGCACACCCACGAAGGGCGTCGACATTACGTAAGATATCGAATCTATGCCGACGTCACTGACTGAAGGGCACGGACGATCCACGGGGCTCGTTGACGTTCTCGACCGCGTTCTGGACAAGGGGCTCGTCATCGCGGGCGACATCAAGGTTTCGCTCGCGGAAGTCGAGCTGTTGACGATCCGGATTCGCCTGCTCATCTGCTCGATCGACAAGGCCGAGCAGATCGGTCTCGACTGGTGGAAATACGATCACCATCTGTCGCCGGGCAAGCAGGCGTTGTCGGCGGAGAACGACGAGCTGCGCAAGCAGGTGCGCGCGCTCGAGCGGCAACTGGCGTCGCTGACGCGGCGCCGATCCGCGCCGGCGCGGAGGTAGCGTGCGTGCAAGCTGACCGCAGTTCGACACAAGGAGTGTCTGATGCCCGTTGAACGAGCCGCAGGCGGCACAAGTCTTATCGACGTCCTCGATCGAGTTCTCGACAAGGGCATCGTCATCGACGCATGGGTTCGCGTATCCCTGGTCGGCATCGATCTCATCACCGTCGAGGCTCGCATCGTCGTGGCGTCGATCGATACGTATCTGAAGTACTCCGAGGCGGTGGGCCAGATCGCGCCGGTGTCGAAGTCGGCGGCGATCGAGTCCAAGGGGTACGAAGATCTCA
>JAYVYV010000476.1:0-2707 GCA_043783985.1 Acidobacteriota bacterium
GCTCGAGCTCTGCGGCATCCGCTCGCTGTCCTTCGCGGTCGGATCCTACCTGCCGATCGCGACGACCGCGCCGATTTTCGCGGGCGGGCTGGTGCGGGCGTTCGTCGAGCGGCGGATGGGAGCGGCGGCCGATTCCGAAGTGGGCGCCGGTACGTTGTTCAGCTCGGGGCTGATCGCCGGCGGATCGCTCTGCGGCATTCTGTACGCCGTGCTGGTCGGGACCGGCAAGATCCAGCTTCCCGAAGCCCTCGGCAACGCGCTGCCCTTCCTGCACGACGGCACGAGCGGCTACATCGCCAGCGCGCTGCTCTTCGTCGCGCTCGCCGTGGTGCTGGCGAGAGCGGCGCAGAAGAAGGTCATGTGACGGGAACGCAAAGCGCGCGAAGCGCGCGAAGCCCGCGAAGCAGGGCTTTTCTGTTTGCGGGTTTTGCGACCGTTGCCTTGATCGTGGCCGCCGGCGGCGACGCGCAGCCCGCGATGCGGCGCGCGACCAACCTCGCGACGCTGCTCGCGTACCCGGGATTTTTTCATGGCCGACCGATCGTCATCGTGGGCACGGTCGGGATCGACAAGGATCAGCTGCGCCTCTCCGACGACAACGGATCGATCCACCTTCTCTTCAAGGGTACGGCGCCGGACGGCCTGGACGAAGTGCGCGGCGAGTTCTGGGACATCGGTCGGATGAAGGCGGACGACCCGCGGCTCAACACCTACGACCTGCGACAGACGTTCAAGATGGATCCCGACGCGCCCTGGCCGCGTCCCGGCGACGTCACCGCGATCGTCGCCACGGCGGTTTCCCCGGCGGTGCTGCCGGCCCAGCCGTCGATCCGGGGGATCGTGCTGAACCCGTACCGCTACCTCGATCAGAAAGTCGCGATCACGGGCCAGTTCTCCGGGCGCAACCTGCTCGGTGACGTGCCGGACGCGCCCGGCAAGAGCCGTTACGACTTCGTCCTCCGGTCCTCCGATGCGGCTCTCTGGGTCACGAACATGCGTCCGAAGCTGAAGGACGCCAACGGGAAGGAATTCGAGCTCGGCCTCGACGCGCGCATCGACACCGGACGGTGGCTGACGGTGCGCGGCACGGTGCAGCAGGCGCGGGGGCTGCTCCTGGTCGACGCCGAGGCCGGAAGCCTGTCGCTTGCCAGGCCGCCGACCGAGACCAGAACCGAAGACGAGCCGATCCGCGTGCCGGCCGGCCCGCCACCGGAGGTCATCTTCAGCGCGCCGACGCAGGACGAAACCGACGTCGCGATGGGGACGACGGTGCGGATCCAGTTTTCGCGGGACATCGATCAGGCGACGCTGAAGGGACGGATCAAGCCGCACTATCTCGAATCGCAGAGCGCCGAACGGGGTGAACCTGTCACGCCATCGGCTGAATTCACCGTCCAGTACGCGGGCGCCAACCGCGTGCTCGAGATCCGCTTCGCCAAGCCGCTCGAGCGCTTCCGCACCATGAAGGTGGATCTGCTCGAAGGCATTCTCGGCACGGACGGTCAGCCGCTCAAACCCTGGACCCTGACGTTCATGCTGGGCGGCTCGTGACGTCGTCGCCCACCGGGCCTTCGGCGAGGAGCGCCTCGATCCGCTCGCGGACCCGGGCGATCAGCGCGTCGCGATCGCTCATCTGCAGGCCCGTGGTTTCGATCGGTGTACCGACGCGGATGCTGATTCTGACGGGGCGGATGATCCGGCTGCCCCGCCGCATGGCGTCGCTGCCGCCCGAGATGGCCACCGGTACTATCGGCGCCTGCGCTTTGAGGGCCATCAGGAAGCCCCCCTTCTTGAACGGCAGCATCTCGGCCGTCTTGCTGCGTGTGCCTTCCGGAAAAATCAGGAAGGAATTGCCGTCGCCAATCGAACGCGCGCCGGCCTCGAGCGACCGCATCGCCGCTTCCTTGTTGCGCCGGTCGATCGGCACGAAGCCGCCGTGTTGAAACGCGCGCGCGAGCAGCGGGATGGCATTGATTTCCGCCTTGTACACGATGTGCATCCGGGGATGGAGCGCGGTGAAGAGGACCGGCGGATCGACGTTGCTCTGATGGTTGGCGCAGTAGACCGCGGCGCGGCCGAGCGGCAGGTTCTCGGCCCCGGCCACGCGGACCTTGATGCCCGCGACCGCCAGCCCGAGACGCACGCCGCCGTGGCCCAGGATGTAGAGAATGCCCTTCCAGCGGAAGATCATCTCCAGCAGCATGCCGATCGACGCCGCGAAGAGGACGTAGACGGAGACGGCGATATACGTGGCGACGGAGCGGATGGCCGCGATGATCACGCGCAGCGATGATAAACGAAAAGCCCGCGCGACCTGTGATCGCGCGGGCTTCTTGAATTTCAGCGTTCCGACGTCAGCGTGCAGACTGTCTGGGACGCTCCGGGGTGCTAGCTAACTAGGACGCTCTGGCCGCCCGCCGCGGGGCAGCGGTCGCGACGGGGCGGGGAGCCGCCTTCACCACCTTCACGCGGGCCGCGATCCGGGCCTTGGCCGTGAAGCAACGCTCGAGGGCGCTGTCCACCTTCCCTTCGATGGCCGCCGCGGTCTCGCGCATCACTTCGGAGACTTCCGAGATGATGAGGAACTTGGCGCGATCGAGCATGCGCTTCTCGCGGAACGAGAGGCTCTTGGACTTGGCGAGGAACGTCAGGCTCTTGAGCACGTCGGCCACTTCGTAGATCGAGCCGCTGCGCATCTTGTCCGAGT
>JAYVYV010000477.1:0-2702 GCA_043783985.1 Acidobacteriota bacterium
GAGCGCGTTCAGCTCGCCGCCGCTCGCCGACATCGCCGCCGCGAAGATCGCCGCGATCATCAGGCCGACCAGGCCGATCGGCATCTGCGTGGTGATGAAGGTCGGAAACACGTAGTTCACGTCTTTGAAATCCGCGTCGCCGGTCGCCTGCTTGGTCACCTCAGCGGCTCTGCTGCGAATATCCCTGACGCGCGTGTCGCCGGCAAGAAATCCCGGCCGGTCCCCGCGCTCGGCCGCGGCTCGCCGATCGGCAATCGCCGCGTCGAATTCGCCCTGGAGTGCGGCGTACGAGGGCGCCAGCGCGCTCGCCGCCACCCGCAGCTCGTAGGCCTTGTTGAACAGCATCGGCGGTGTGTGGAACAGATAGAACACGAACACCAGCACGCCGGTGGTGAGGATCAGGAGCTGCAGCGGAATCTTCACCCACGCGCTCATCAGCAGCGACGACCGCGCCTCGTCGATCGACTTCGCCGTGAGATAGCGCTGCACCTGGCTCTGGTCGCAGCCGAAATACGAGAGGAACAGGAACAAGCCGCCGATCATCCCCGACCAGAACGTGTACTGCTCGCGCATGTCGAACCGGAAGTCCACGGCCTTCAGACGACCGGTCGCGCCGGCGAGGTGCAGCGCCTGACTGAAGCTGACGTGCCCCAGGATGCCGTAGAGCAGGACCACGACGGCTGCCGACATCCCGAAGACGACAACGAACATCTGCTTGACGTCGGTCCACGCCACCGCCTGCACGCCGCCGATGGTGGTATAGAGGATCATCGGCACGCAGATCGCCAGGACGGTGACCGGCAGCGTCCAGCCGAGAATCGTCGACATGAAGACCGACGGCGCCGCGAGCGTCACGCCGAGCGCCATCGCGCGGCCGACGAGGAACAGGAAGCTGGCGAGCGAGCGGACGCGCACGTCGAACCGCCGCTCGAGATACTCGTACGCGGTGTAGACGCGGGCGCGCGTGAAGAACGGCACGACGGTCAGCGACAGGATGACCATCGCGAGCGGCAGGCCGAGGTAGTTCTGGATGAAGCGCAGGCCGGTGGAATACGCGAGCCCGGTCGTGCCGACGATCGTGACGGCGCTCATCTGCGTCGCCATCACCGACAGCCCGACGGCCCACCACGGCAGCGAGCGGTTCGCCAGGAAGTACCCGTCGACTTTGTCCGTGCCCTTCGATCGACGCAGGCCGTCGACGACGACCCAGCCGATGTAGAGGACGACGACAAGCCAGTCAAAAACGCGCATATAGGGTAAGAGGAGGGCTCAGGGCTGAGGGCTCAGGGTTCGGGCCCAGGGCTCAGGGCTCACGCGAACATCCGCCCGAAGATCCAGAGCCCCGCGATGATGAGGGCTTCGAGCACCAGGACCTGGAGATAGGTCGACGTCATCGGCGTGTCGCCCCCGGTGTCGGAGTTCAGTATGCCGGGTTCAGGAGTCGGAGTCGGAATCGGGTTCGGAGCCGCAGGCCGGAGGTTCATAGCGCGGCGCTCCGCTCGGCGAGCGTCCGCTCGGCCTTCGCCAGCGCGTTCGTCGCACCCGTCCACCACGCCTCGTCGGTGTCGAGCAGCCCGCGCGACACCTTCGCCGCGCGTGCGGTTTCTTCCGGCGCCGGGCCGCCGAACGTCCTGCGCATCTCGACGAAGTGCCGCGGGCTGAGAATCTGCGTCAGCTGCGCCTCGGAGTAGTCGAGAGGCTTGCCCAGGATATCGGTGGAGGCGTCCGCGAGCAGGTCGGCGAACAGCCGATCCGAATGCCGCTGGCGTCCGCCGACCAAGTGCGCCGCGATCGCGTGCGCCTTCCGGAACGGCAGCCCATGGTCCCGCACCAGCGTGTCGGCCAGCTCCGTCAGCGTCGTCCAGCCGTCGGCGGCCCGCGACTCGAGGTCGGCCGCGTCGAACTCCGCCGACGACATCGCGGCCGCCACGAGCCTGACCGCGCGCGTGGCGTCGCGGAACATCGCGAACACGAGCGGCTGCAGATCGTCCTCGGTGTCGACGATGTCGCCGAAGGGCGTGTTGTGCGCGGTGATGACGATCGCCTGCGCCTGACCGAGCGCTTTGCTGCCGATCGCGCGCGCGTGCTCGAGGGCGACCGGGTTGCGCTTCTGCGGCATGATGCTGCTGCCCTGCACGTAGCCGTCGCCGAGGCGGAGGTAGCCGAACTCGCCGGTGCTCCACAGCAGCATGTCCTGCACGAAGCGGCCGTTGCCGGTGAGCAGCACGCTGGCGGCCGACGTGCTCTCCAGCAGGTAGTCCACGGTGGCGATGCTGCCGTAGGTATTGCAGGTCGGTCCGCTGAAGCCGAGGAGCGATGAGGTGAGGCTGCGGTCGATCGGAAAGCCGGTGCCGGTGATCGCGCAGGCGCCGAGCGGGCTACGGTTCGTGCTCGCGAACGCGCCGGTCAGCCTGACGCCGTCGCGCTCCAGCTGTTCGACGACCGCCAGCAGGTAGTGCGCCACGGTGCCGGGCTGGGCGCGCTGCGTGTGCGTGTGCAATACCAGCACCGTGTCGCGATGGCGATCGATCACATCGAGCAGCGAGCGGCGCAGCGTGAACGTCGCCGCGAGCAGGCCGAGGACCAGTTCGCGCTGCCGCATCCGGTACATCGTCATGACGCTGTCGTTGCGCGAGCGCGCGGTGTGCAGCCGGCCCGCGACGTCGTCGTCGTTGCCGCAGGCCTCGCAGACGAGACGCTCG
>JAYVYV010000478.1:0-6818 GCA_043783985.1 Acidobacteriota bacterium
GCACCCTCGTGTGGGTGGATCGGAAGGGCCGAGAGGAGCCGATCCCGGCGCCGCCGCGCGCGTACGTCATTGTGCGCCTCTCGCCCGACGGGACACGCCTCGCGCTCGACATCCGCGATCAGGACAACGACATCTGGACCTGGGATCTCGCGCGGCAAACGCTGACGCGTCTGACGTTCGATCCGGCTCTGGACGTGCAACCAGCCTGGACGCCAGACAGCCGGCGCATCATCTTTGCCTCGCAGCGCGCGGGTTTGGCGAATCTGTTCTGGCACGCCGCGGACGGCAGCGGCGCCGACCAGCGATTGACCACGAGCGCGAGAGGCCAGTATCCGAACTCGGTCACGCCGGACGGTAAGTACGTCCTGGGCCATGAAGCGTCCACCAAGACCTCCACGGACATCGTGCGAATCGCGTTGGACGCCGCGTCGCCCGTCCCCGCCTCCGGCGCGCCCGTCGCACCGGCCCAGCGGCCTTCGGAGCCGCTCGTGCAGACCGCGTTCACCGAACTGGACGCCCAGATCTCGCCGGATGGCCGCTACTTCGCCTATCAATCGAACGAATCGGGACGACCCGAAATCTACGTGCGGCCGTACCCGAGGGTGAACGACGGCCGGTGGCAGGTGTCCACCACCGGCGGTACCAAACCCGCATGGGCACGCAACGGCCGCGAACTGTTTTACATAGACGCGGCCTCCACGCTCACGTCGGTGCCGGTCCAGACGGCCGGGCCGACGTTCACGGCGGGCAACTCCTCCAAGGTCTTCGACACGATATACGCCTCGCCCGTCAACGTGCGCAATTATGATGTGTCCGCCGACGGTCAGCGATTCGTGATGATCAAAGAGGGCCCCGTCGATGACAAAGCGCCGCCGGCGAGCCTCGTCGTCGTCGAGCACTGGTTCGAGGAGCTGAAAGCGCGCGTGCCGACGGGGCGACGATGACATTGCACATTTCAGAGTTCAGATTTCAGATTGGCTTCAGATTTCAGATTGCATTCCGTTTCAGATTGGATTGGCCGTTGCACGTTCGCGCGATTCCACTGACAATGGCGCCAACGGGAGGGGTTATGAAGACAGCGCTCGGCATCGCCGTCGTGTTGGTGGGAATCGGTGGCCACGCGCAGGCGCAGACCGTTGACGGGGTGGCGCGGCTGGAGAACGAGTTCCGCGTCGTGCCGAACGTCACCTACGTGACCGCCAGCAACTACGAGGCAAAGCTCGATTTGTACGTGCGGCGTTCTCCCACGGTGCCACAGCCCACCGTGATCTTCATCCACGGCGGCGGCTGGACAGGCGGCACCAAGGAAGCGCGCGCCTTCGCGATTCAGCCCTACCTCGCGATGGGCCTCGACGTCGTCAACGTCGAGTACCGCCTGGCGCGGGTGGCGCTCGCGCCGGCGGCGGTCGAGGACTGCCGGTGCGCGCTGCGGTGGGTGATCGCCCACGCGAAGGAATACGGCATCGACCCGGAGAAACTGGTCGTCGCCGGCGATTCAGCAGGCGGGCATCTCGCGCTGACGACGGCGTTCCTGCCCGCGTCGGCCGGCCTGGATCGCCAGTGTCCCGGCGGCGACGACCTGCACGTCTCGGCGGTGCTGAACTGGTATGGAATCTCGGACGTGAACGAGCTGCTCGATGGTCCGAACAGACGGGCCTACGCCGTCGCGTGGCTCGGCAGCCTGACGAACAGGGACGAGAGCGCCCGACGCGTGTCGCCCCTCACGTACGTGCGTCCCGGTCTGCCGCCCGTGCTCACCATTCATGGCGATGCCGACCCGACGGTCCCGTACGCACAGTCGCTTCGGCTTCAGAAGGCGCTCACCGATGCCGGCGTCGCCAACGAGTTGCTGACCATGCCGGGTGGCAAGCACGGGTTGGATTGCTGCACGCTGGAGCAACGGACCAAGGCGTATCAGGCGATTCAGGCGTTCCTCCAGAAGCATGGGGTGCTGCCGACGACGACGACTTCGCGCCCATAACGGGGCGAGCGCTCCTGCATCAGAATCATCGGCCCCCGCGGCACGAGGGGGACGGGACTAGCGGCCGACGGCGAGCCGCTGCGCCAGCACGTCCGGCAGCCCCGCCTTCACGACCTTCGCCTGCGCCTCTTCCACGGCGTACCGCGTCCGGTACAGCTCGACACGCCGCAGCGTCGTATCGACGATCGCGTACGCCGCGCGCGGGTCGCCGTCGCGCGGCTGGCCGACCGATCCGGGGTTGATCAGGTACTTGCAGCCGTCCTTCATCTGCACCTGCATTTGCGGCGCGGAGGGCGATCCGATGCTGTCGAACGAATCCTCGGAGAGCTCGAAGGTGACGGGGTAATGCGTGTGGCCGAAAAGGCAGAGCGGGCGGTTCGACACCTTCAGCGCGCGGACGGCGTCGAGCTCGTCGAAGATGTACGCGTCCTCGTCGAACGGCGACCCGTGGCAGATCTCGACGACATCGTCGACGTCGATCGGCCCCTCAGGCAGCGCGCACAGCCAGTCGCGATACGCCGGGGTCAGGACGTCGAGCGTCCATTTGGCGGCGCTCTTGGCCACCGCGTTGAATCCCTCCGCCTGTTCGAGCCCGCAGGCGACCTTGTCGTGGTTGCCCCGCACGATCGCGATCGGCTCGAGACTCTGGATGCGCTCCACGACCGCGTTGGGATCGCCGCCGTAGCCGACCAGGTCGCCGAGCACGAGCGTCCGGTCGAAGGTGCGCGGCCGGGCGTCGGCCAGGCACGCATCGAGCGCTTCGAGGTTGGCGTGAATGTCCGTGAATACGATGTAGCGCATTAGTGTTCCAGCCAATCGACGAGCTGCTCGACCAGCGCGTCGACGCTGGCGCGGCCGGCATCCAGCCGTACGTGCGCCTGCTCGTATGCCGCGCGTCGTAGATGATACAGGCGTTCGAACCCCGCGCGATCGGCCGCCAGCGGCCGCCGGCCATCGGCCGGTACGCGGTCGACCAGGCGGTCCAACGGCACGTCCAGCCACACCGAGACGCCATCGGCGTTGATCGCGGCCCGATTCTGGCCGTCCACGAACGTCCCGCCACCTGTGGCCACGACCAGGTGCCGGCGCGGGATCTGGTCGAGCAGCGCCTGACGCTCGACCGAACGGAAATACGCCTCGCCGTGCCGCGAAAAGATCTCCGACACCGTGTGACGCTCGCGCTGTTCGATGACCTCGTCGACGTCCACGGCCTCCCAGCCCAGGCGGCGCGCCAGCGCCCGCGCCACGGTCGTCTTACCCGCGGCCATGAACCCGACGAGGTAAATCTTGTCCGCCTTCACACGCGTTAGCTCACGCCACCAGCCGGCTCAGCGTCTCGAAGAAACCAGGATAAGAGATCGCGACGGCGTCCGCGCCGTCGATGGTGGACGGCTGCTCGGCCGCAAGGGCGGCGATCGCGAAGGCCATCGCCATCCGGTGATCGCCGCGGGCGTCGGCGCGCCCGCCCGGCGGCCGCGCGGCTCCGGCAGGCGGGCCGGCGATCACGAACCCGTCAGCGCGCTCGTCCGCGTCGATCCCCATCGCGCGGAAGCCGGTCACGAGCGCGGTGATGCGATCGCTCTCCTTGACGCGCAGCTCGCCCGCGCCGCGTACGGTGACCTGACCGCCGTGCGCCGCGAGCGCCGCGATCGCCGGCAGCTCGTCGATCAGGGCCGGCACCTCTTCGGGACCGATGTCGAGTGTGCCCGTGCGATCGCCTTCGACGATGATGACGCCGCGCGGTTCCCCGGCCGAGGTCGCCGTCACTTCGACCTGGACGCGTGCGCCGAAGCGCGCGAGGACGCCGAGCAGCGCCGTGCGCGTGGGGTTCAGACCGACCTCCTCGATCTCGATTCGGGAGCCGGGGAGCGCGGCCGCCGCGACCAGCCAGAAGGCCGCCGACGAAAAATCACCCGGCACGACGAGCTGCTGTCGCTGCAGACGCTGACCGCCGGTTACCGAGATCTTCAACCCGTCGACGGCGGCGTGCCCGCCGAAGGCCGCCAGCGCCCGTTCGGTATGATCGCGGGTCGCGGCCGGCTCGAGGACGCTGGTCGTCCCCTCGGCGTGCAGACCGGCGAGGAGGACGGCGCTCTTGACCTGCGCGCTGGGCGTCTCCGGCTCGTGCGCGATGGCACGCAGGCGCGTGCCGTGAATCGTGAGCGGCGGATGGCCGTCGGTGGCGTCGATGCGCGCGCCCATCCGCTCGAGAGGCGCCATGACGCGGCGCATCGGACGGCGCGAGAGCGAGGCGTCGCCAACCATCGTGGTCCGGAACGGGTGTCCCGACAGGACGCCGGCCAGCAGACGGATCGTCGTGCCGGAGTTGCCGGCGTCGAGCGGGCCCGCGGGCGAACGGAGTTGCCCGAAACCTCGTCCGAGTAAGGTAACCGTGCCGCCAGGATCTTCGTCCACCTCGACGCCCAGACCGCGCAGGCAGGCGAGCGTCGACCGGCAGTCGGCCCCTGGAGCGAAATGGGTGAGCGTCGAACGTCCCTCGGCAAGCGCGGCGAGCAACGCATAGCGGTGCGCAATCGATTTGTCGCCCGGCACGGTCAGCCGGCCGCGCACACGGCTGGCGGGCGCAATCGTGGCGGCGGGGATTGGCATGTGGGTAGAATCTTATGCGACCTTGGGCGTTGGGCCCCGCGTCTTGACATCATCGTAGAGATGGTATTGATTGAGTGCCGCGTGACGCACACATGACCGCTAACGGCCATCACATCGTCCGGCTCGAATTCACCAGCGCGTTCGAGATGCTCGATTTCGTGCAGGTGGTCAGCGACCACCTCGCGCGGGACGTCGGCCTCGACGAGGACTCCCTGCACTGGGTGAGCGTCGCGATCCGCGAATCGGTGATCAACGCGATCAAACACGGCAACCGGAACGATGCGTCCAAGCACGTGTTCGTGGAGTTCCAGACGGCGACCACGGCCGACGTCCCCGAGCTGGCGATCCGCATCCGCGACCAGGGCGAAGGATTCGACCCGGAAGCGGTCGCCGACTGTCTCGACCCCCAGAACATCCTCAAATCCAGCGGCCGGGGGATCTTCCTCATCCGCAACTTCATGGAGGATGTGGTGCTAAGGCGCGCGCCCGAGGGCGGGATGGAAATCCGGATGGTCAAACGCGTGCGGCCCGCCGACGGCTCGGAACCGGCCTGAGTGACGCGCAACCCGCTGTTTCTCGCCACCGCGATCGAGGCGGTCGTCTGCGCCGGCGATCTGCAGATGGCGCAGTTCGGGGGGGACTTCCGCATCGAGAAGAAGGGCACCATCGACCTCGTGACCGAAGTCGACCTCGCGGTGGAGCGGATGTTTCGCGCGCTCGTCGCGGAACGCTTTCCCGATCACGACGTCCTCGCCGAGGAGATGGGCGGCGCGGCGGCCGCGCCGGAGGGCCCCTGCTGGGTGTTCGATCCCATCGACGGCACGTCGAACTTCGCGCACGGGCTGCCGATCTTCTGCTCCTCGCTCGCGCTCGAGATCGACGGTGTGGCCGAGGTCGCGGCGGTTTACGATCCCACGCGCAAGGAGCTGTTCACGGCGGAACGGGGAGGCGGAGCGTTTCTGAACGGCGCGCCGCTGCGCGCATCGTCCGCTACCCGCCTCGTGGACGCGATGCTCGTCACCGGTTTCCCGTACGACATCCACTCGCGCGTCGAGGAGATCGTCGGCCTGTTCGCCGCGTTCGTCGGCCACGCGCGCGCCGTGCGCCGGCTCGGGTCGGCGGCGATCGATCTCTGCTATGTCGCGGCCGGGCGGCTCGACGGGTTCTGGGAAAGCGATCTCAAAGCGTGGGACATCGCCGGCGGCGCGCTGATCGTCGCCGAGGCGGGCGGCCGGGTTACGAACATGGAAGGTGAGCCGTTCACGTCGCGCGGCGGAACGGTTCTGGCCACTAACCGGCATCTGCACGAGCCGATGCTCGCCGTGATCACCGCGTTTCGCGAGGGGCGTGCTCCCAAGCGGACGGTGTGATACCCATGAGAGACATTCGGAATGAAGAGCGGGCGTTTCCGCGGCCTTTCCGCCCGATTTCCTGGCACCCGTCCTGCTGTCTCTTCCCGCAAAGGAGCGCGCCCATGCGTCGTCTGATCACGGCAGGTTTGGGAACACTCGTGGTTCTAGGTTTCATTCGGACACCGGTGGCCTCAGCTCAGCAACAACTGGTGTTGTCCGCCGGCGCCTTCAGCCCGCGATCCGAGGATGCCCGGACGAAGAACGACGTTCTCGTGAACAACCTCGACTTCCTGGCGTTCAAGATCCAGGACTTCAGCGGCCCGCTGTTCGGCGCCGAGTATCTCGCGGGCCTCGGCGACCACGTCGACGCGGGTCTCGGCGTCGGGTTCTACCAGCGGACGGTGCCCACGGTCTACACCGCGTTCGTCAACACGAACGGCACCGAGATCGAGCAGGACCTGAAGCTGCGCGTCGTGCCCGTGACGGCTACCGTGCGGTGGCTGCCCCTGGGACACCACAACGGGGTCGAGCCGTACATCGGCGCCGGCGTCGGCGTGTTCAACTACCGCTACAGCGAGAGCGGACAGTTTCTCGCAACCGACCGATCGATCTTCCGCGGGACGTTCGTGGGCAGTGGCACGGCTGTCGGTCCGGTGATTCTTGGCGGCATCCGCGTGCCGGTGGGATCGTGGGGCGTTGGCGGGGAGTTGCGCTATCAGTCGGCAAGCGGACAGCTGCCCGGGGATCAGGATTTCTCCGGCACTACGGGCAAGGTGGGCCCGAAGCTCGATCTCGGCGGGATCACCTACACCTTCACCGTCAACGTCAGGTTCTGAGCAGGCTCAGGGTTCAGGGCTGGGAGCTGGAGTCGCAGG
>JAYVYV010000479.1:0-2693 GCA_043783985.1 Acidobacteriota bacterium
GCTGTTCACGGTCGGCGTCGGCAACTACACCGAGGCGGACGTCTACGCCGCGGCGCGGGTCTTCAGCGGCTGGAACCTGAACCCGCAGCGTCCGGGCCTCGCCGCCGACGGCAGCCAGCGCCAGGAGTTCCTCTACATCGCGAACAACCACGACGTCACCGCCAAGACGTTCAGCTTCGCCATCTATCCCGACGGGGGAACGACGATCCCGGCGCGCGCCGCGACCGACGGGATGCAGGACGGCATCGATTTCATCAACGGCCTCGCCGCGCACCCGAACACGGCGCGCTATCTCGCGGCGAAGCTGTACCGCTTCTTCGTCACCGAGTTCGGCGCCGTCAACGTCACGTTCGTCAACCGCGTGGCCTCTGTCTTCCTGCGGACCCAGGGCGACATGAAGGCGGTGATGCGCGAGGTGCTGCTGTCGCCGGAGTTCTGGGATCAGAGCGCGTATTTCACCCGTTACTCGTGGCCGGTGGAGTACGTGATCCGCGCGATCAAGGATGTCGGCTGGACCGGCTTCTCCGTCAACGACGCGCTGACGCCGCTCTCGAACATGGGGCAGATCCTGCTGGAGCCGCCCGACGTCAGCGGCTGGGACGCGGGGCAATCCTGGTTCTCGACCAGCGCCATGCTCGCGCGGATGAACTTCGCCTCGTCGCTGGCCGGCAACCAGAAGTTCAACCTGGCGACGGCGGCCAAGACGGCTAACGCGACGAAGACGGCTGAAGCGCTGCTCTTCTATTTCGTCGAGGCGCTTCCGACCGCGCCGCTCGACCTCACGGTCACCGGCGAGCTGGCGGCGTACCTGCAAGCGACCGGCGCGTGGACCGGCAGCGACGCGCAGCTCCAGGCGAAGGCGCCGGGAGTCGTTCACTTGATCGCCGGATCCCCGGAGTACCAGCTCGTATGAGGGTCACCAGGCGCCAGTTCGTCAAAGGCGGCGTCGCCGCGTTCACGGTGACCTTCGCCGCGCCGGAGTTCCTGTCGGACCTGGCGCGCGCGCAGGGCGCGCACGTGCGCAACCTCGTCGTGCTCTACATGAGCGGCGGCAACGATTCGCTCAGCATGCTGGCGCCCTACAACGATCCGTTCTACAGGAGCCGCCGGCCCACGCTGGCCATTCCCGCCGGCCAGGTGCTCCAGATCGGCACCGACTCGTCGAAGGTCGCCCTCGGCCTGCACCCGCGGCTCACGGGCCTGAAGCAGATCTTCGATCAGGGGCGGCTCGCGTTCATCCAGCGCACCGGCTACGAGAACCAGAGCCGCTCGCACTTCACCGGCACCGACATCTGGTCGACCGCCGATCCGAACAACGCGCAGGGGCTGGGGTGGGTCGGGCGCTATCTCGATTCGCTGCCGTCTCCCGTGGATCCGCTCGTCGGCTGGAACACGACCGGGAACCTGCCGCATGTGCTGCAGGCGCGCACGGCGGTGCCGGGGATCGCGAGCCCGGCGGGCTATTCGTTCGCGAGCCCCAACTCCGGCGCGGAAGCGACCGCGGAACGCTCGACGGCGGTGCGGATTGCGTCGCACGTGCCGGTCGATCGGCCCGAGCTCGCGTTCGTGTACGGCAGCGCGCAGGCGGCGCTCGCGACGCTCGATCGCGTGGCGACGGTGGCCAGCTACCGGCCGTCGCCCGCCTACCCCAATACCGGCTTTTCGCAGGCGCTGCAGGCGGTGGCCGGCGCCATGACCAGGTCGATCGGCACGCGCGTATTCTATGTGACCACCGGCGGCTTCGACACGCACGCCGCGCAGAACGTCAACACCGTCGGGGGGGCGTACTACAACCTGATGGCGACGGTGAACGACGGGCTGCTCGCCTTCTACAACGATCTCAAGGCACAGGGGCTGCTCGACGACACGCTGGTCCTCAGCTTCTCGGAATTCGGGCGCCGCATCAGCGAGAACGGCAGCCAGGGCACCGATCACGGCTCGGCGTCGGTGATGATGGCGATGGGCGGCAAGGTCAACGGCGGCCTCTACGGCACGGCGCCGGACCTGAACACCGACCCGAAGAACCCGACGCTCGAGAACAGCGCGGGGGACGTCAAGTACGAGACCGACTTCCGCTCGGTCTACGCCCAGGTCCTCGACGGCTGGCTGGGGACCGACTCGACCAAGCTGCTCGGCGGCAACTTCCGCAAGAGCGGCCTCGGGTTCATCTAAGGGCCGCGCTCAGCGCCCCGTTCGTCCTCCGGTCCTCCGGTCCTCCGTGTGAATCCGTTCGCTTCGTCCCCCTCCGTTGCCATCACATCCGTTTTCCGTTCGCCGCCGTTGTGTCCTCTGTGCTAGATATGCACGACAAGGGGATGGGTGTCGAAACCGCGACCACGGTCAAACTGTCGTCGATCCTCTCCGGCCTGTCGTACGCGCTGGACCTGACCGAGGGGCATCCGCGCGGCCACGCGTCGCGCAGCTGCCTGATCGGGATGCGGATCGGCCGCGTCCTCGGCCTGTCGCCCGACGATCAATCCGACCTGTTTTACGCACTATTGCTGAAGGACGCCGGCTGCTCGAGCAACTCGGCGCGCGTCTTCCAGCTGTTCGGCGGCGACGACCAGACCGCCAAGCGCGGCGTCTGGCTGCGCGACTGGCGCAAGCTGCGCGAGCAGATTGCCTACGTGCTCGACTACGCTGAGCCGGAAGGCAAGCTGTTCGAGCGCGTCCGCCGTCTCGCCGTGCTGGCG
>JAYVYV010000480.1:0-2684 GCA_043783985.1 Acidobacteriota bacterium
TCCGACAGGTAGAAGGTGTCGCTCAGATCGCTCAGGCTCGCGCCGGCCGACGCGGCCTTGAAGCGCCCGGTCTGCGTCACGATCCAGTTCGTCATGTAGCCGCCGTAGGACGCGCCCATCACGCCGAGGCGTTTCGGATCGGCGACGCCCTGCGCGATCAGCCGATCGACACCGGTCATGATGTCCCTGTAGTCGGCCTCGCCCCACGAGTTGACGATCGCGCGCTGTCCCGACTCGCCGTAGCCCGCCCCGCCGCGCGGCATGGGAAAGAGAACCGCGTAGCCGGCGCCGGCCATCGCGGCCGTCGGATACGGATCCACCTGCGGGACGATGTGCATGAACTGCGGGAAGAGGCCGAACGTGAAGCCGCCGCCAGGTCCGCCGTGGATGTACACGAGCATCGGCATCGGCTTCCCGGCCGGCGCGTCCGTCGGCGTGAGCAGAAGTCCCCAGATCTCCATCCCGTCGAACGAGCGCCAGTGCACCGGTTCGAGATCGCCGAGCGCGAAGCCGCGCAGCTCGGGATTTACATCGGTGATCGTCGTGACGCGGCCGCTCGCCGCGTCCATCACCGCCACTTCGCCCATTGTCCGCTTCCCGACCGACTTGAATGCGAGCCGCGTGCCGTCGTCGCTGCGGCTGATCGAGAAGGCGACGGTCGGCCCGGAGCCGACGCGCTCGGCCGTCCCGTCCCCGACGGTAAGGCGCACGACCGGCTGCTCGAACATGTGTTCGGCCCTGCCGAAAGTGCCGTCGTTGGCCTGCAGGTAAATCGACCGGCTGTCGCGCGCCCAGACGTACTCGTTCACCCACGCATCGTCGAGGACGAAGGCTCGCGGGGGTCCTCCGGCGGCCGCGACCACGGTCAGGCTGCGTGAGGCCATGATGTCGCTGCGGCCGTTCGTCGAGATGAACGCGATCGAACGGCCGTCTGGCGAGTAGCGCGGGCCGTCGTTCATGCCGGCACGGTCGACGATCGTGCGTCGCGCGCCGCCGTCGAGCGCGACCGCGTACACCCGGGCGTCGTAGGCGGCCGTGAAGCCGGTGCGCGGTGCGGCGGAGTACGCGATCTCGCGGCCGTCGGGCGACCAGGACAGCGCGTCGACGTAGTCTGTCGGCGGCGTCAGCAGGCGCATCGCCAACGGCTGGCCCGTTTTCACGAGCGCGAGCCGCGTGGGGCGATCCGGCGCGTCAGCGCGCATGACGAACGATTTGTCCTGCCGCTGCCGCTCCTCGTCGCGCGGCATCGGGTCGCGCGTCAGGAACGCGACGCTCCTGCCGTCGGGCGACCACTCGTACGTGAAGGCGCCCTCCGGCGCTTTCGTCAGCGCTTGCGGCGCGGCGCCAGACAGCGGAATGCCGATCACCTCGGGGCGCCCCTCTTCGATGCCTATGACGGAGAGCATCGAGCCGTCGGGCGACCAGCGGAGCTGTGGCCGCGGCGTGGGCACGTTGAAGATGCGGACGGTTTCGCCGAGCTGCAGCGGCGTCCCCCCGGCGGCAGGTACGACGAAGAGCGCCGCGTCGTGCTCGTTCCTGGCAAGGTTCGGCGTCGACAGCACGTAGGCGACCCGCTGGCCGTCCGGCGCAATCTGCACGTCGACGATGGCGCGCAGTTTCATGAGGTCGTCGACGCCGACGGGGCGCTTCGGCTGGGCTGCTGACTGCGCGAGAATCGCGACCACGCCGAGGGAAACCAACCCGACGAGGCCGCGTCTAAGATGCATGGCGCTATACTGACTTTTTGACGCGTCCGCCGCAATCGCCGGGGAGGATCGCTATGGCCGACGTCACATCGCACGCGCCGGGGACATTTTCGTGGCCTGAGCTGGCCACCACGGATCAAAAGGGAGGCGTCGCGTTTTATCGCGCGCTCTTCGGCTGGGAGCTGAACGAGCAGCCGATGGGGCCGGGCGAGACCTATTCGATGTTCCAGATGCGTGGGAAGCCGGTCGCCGCGGCATACACCATGCCCCGCGAGCGGCAGCGGGACGCGCCGCCGCACTGGAATTCATACGTGACGGTCGCCAACGTGGACGAGGCGGCGAAGAAGGCGGAGTCGCTCGGCGCGAAGGTGCTGGCGCCTCCGTTCAACGTCATGGACGCCGGCCGCATGGCGGTGATCCAGGACCCCACCGGCGCCGTGTTCCAGCTGTGGCAGCCGAACAAGCACATCGGCGCGATGATCCTGAACGAGCCGGGCGCGCTGTGCTGGACCGAGCTCAACACGCGCGATACGAAGGCGGCGGAAGATTTCTACACGAAGATGTTCGGCTGGACCCCGAAACACTCCGCGCCTGGCTCGCCCATGGAGTACACCGAGTTCAGCACCGGCGGCCAGCCGTCGATCGGCATGATGCCGATGAACGAGCACATGCCCGCGCACGTGCCGGCGTACTGGATGCCGTACATCCAGGTGGCCGATACTGATGCCAGCGTCGCGAAAGTAACGGAGCTCGGCGGCTCAATCATGGTACCGGCGCAGGACATTCCCAACACGTGCCGGTTTGCGATCGCCGGCGATCCGCAGGGCGCGATGTTCGCCGTGTTCCAGTTCACGCAGAAATGACTATGTCCATCTTCTCTAGAAAACCGCCGACCATTCCGTCGAAGACAGACGCCCTGCCTGGGCGCGCGGAGCGCATGCCGGTGCCCGAGGCGCATTTCGTGAACCGGAACCGCAT
>JAYVYV010000481.1:0-19420 GCA_043783985.1 Acidobacteriota bacterium
CTGGTAGAAGTCCAGGATGGATGTCGACGCCAGCGAGTTGAGCGACCCGCTCAGGTTCGACATCGCGGCTGCGAAGATCGCCGCGATCACGAGCCCGGCGATTCCGTGCGGCAGGCTGCGGACGATGAAGGCGGGGAAGATCTCGTCGTTGGTCGCCATCGGCGGCAGAGGGTGGACCGCATAGTAGGCGTGCAGCATGGTGCCGATGGTGAGGAACAGCACGAACTGGCCGAACACGACGAACCCCGACAGGATCAGCGCGAGCTGGCTCTCCCGTTGGTTTCGGCACGTCAGCAGCCGCTGCACCAGCAGTTGGTCCGTGCCATGCGATGCCATCGTCAGGAAGCAGCCGCCGATCAGGCCGGCCCAGAACGTGAAAGGCACCGTGACGTCCCACGACCACGAGACGAACTGCAGCTTGCCGTTCGCGCGCGCATCCGCCACGATCGCCGGCCATCCGCCCGGCACCAGATGCACGAGCATGTACGCAGCGAGCAGCGATCCGCTGACATAGATCACGAGCTGCACGAGGTCGGTCCAGATCACGGCGGCGATGCCGCCCTCGAACGTGTACACGATCGTCAGCAGGCCGACGATGACGATCGACCACAGCCAGAGATGCGGGAGCCCCGGCACGCTGGCGCTGAGAACGGCGGCGAGCACCAGCGACGCCGCGAAGACGCGTACGCCCTCCGCCAGCGCGCGCATGACCAGGAACAGCGAGGCGGCGAAATGCTTCGCGTGCGGGCCGAAGCGGCGGTTCAGCAGCTCGTACGCCGTCAGCATCTCGCCCTGGAAATAGGCGGGAATGAACAGCGCGCTGATCACGAACCGCGCAACGACATAGCCGGCGACGACCTGGAGATACGTGAAGCTGCCGCCCTGCTCCGGACGCGGGTAGACCGAATACGCGAGCGCCGGAACGCCGATCAGCGTGAGCGTGCTGGTCTCGGTGGCGACGATCGACAGGCTGATGACCACCCACGACGTCTGCCGGTTGCCGAGAAAATAATCTCTGACGGAGTGGTGAGAGTTCCGAAACCGGCTGCCGAAGATGGTGATCCCGACCAGATACACCGCCAGGACCAGGTAGTCGATGGCGGAAAACCCCATCGGTGCCTACAACGGGAAGGCGCAGCGGTCCGCCCGTGGCGCGCGGACATCGTCCTGCGCGTCCAGGGGGAAAATGATCAGGACCAGCACCGAGGCGATCGCCGGGATCGCACGACGCGAGAGGCGGCAGCGCATGAAACGTCGGGAGCGTAGCATAGAATCAACGAGGCATGTACGTTCTCGGGATCGACGCGGGCGGCACGAAAACAGTCTGTCTGCTGGCGGACGAGCAAGGCGCCATCATCTCCGAGGGGCGGGGCGCCGGCGCCAACCTGCACACGGCCGGCGAGCTCGCCGTCGAGAAGGTCCTCCACGAAGCGATGGAAGCCGCCATCGGCGATCGGGCGATCACGCCCGACGCCATCTGTCTCGGCATCGCCGGCGTGGACCGCGACGACGAGGCGCGGACCGTGCGCGCCATCATGCGACGGATCGGCTACAAGTCGCGCGTCCTCGTCGTCAACGACGCGCTCATCGGCCTGGTGGCCGGCGGGCGGGACGATCCGGGAATCGTCGTCATCGCCGGTACCGGGTCGATCGTCTACGGCCGCAATGCGAACTTCCAGGCGGCGCGCGCGGGGGGCTGGGGCCACATCATCGGCGACGAGGGCAGCGGTTACTGGATCGGGCGCGAATCGCTGGCCGCGGTGATGCGGGCCGCCGACGGACGGGGCCCGGAGACGCGTCTGACGGCCGAAATCCTCCTGCACTTCACCATCGACGACGAGTCGCGGCTGCCGAGAATCGTCTACGACCGCGAGCTGCCGCGGGTCAGCGTCGCGGCGCTGGGCCCGATCGCCCAGCGGGCGGCGGAGCAGGGCGATGCGGTCGCGATGCGTATTCTGGAGCGCGCGGCCGACGAGCTGGTTCTGGCGGCGCGCTCCGTGGCGACGCGGCTCGAGATGCGCGGCGACGCGTTCACGTTCTATCTCGCCGGCGGCGTCTTTCGGGTGGTGCCCTGGCTGGCCGAGGAACTGCCCCGGCGGCTGGTTGAGGTCGCGCCGCGCGCGCAGACGCAAGTCCTGGACGAAGAACCGGCGGTCGGCGCGGTCTGGCTCGCGCTCGCCGAGGCGCGCGGTGGCGCACGCGTGCCTCAATACAAGGCCTCGGCGCCCAGCGGTCAGGCCTGACGTGCGCATCCGTGTCTTCTCGAACCCCGACGCCCTCGGCCGCGCCTTGGCGCTCGACATCGCGAGGCGCCTGGCCGACGCGCCGGACAGCGTGCTCGGTCTGCCGACCGGACGCACGCCGATCCCGCTGTATCGCGAGCTCGTGCAACTCTGCAGCGCCGGGCGTGCTGACTTCAGCCGAGCGGCCACGTTCAACCTCGACGAGTTTCTGGGGCTGGATCCGCGCGATCCCCGGAGCTACCGTGCGTTCATGCAGCGGCACCTGTTCGATCACATCAACCTGCCGCCGCGGCGGATTCAGTTTCTGAACGGCGTGGCGCGGGACGTCGAGCGGGAATGCCGCCGCTACGAGCACGCGATCGACCGCGCCGGCGGAATCGATCTGCAGATTCTGGGGCTGGGGCTGAACGGGCACATCGGCTTCAACGAGCCGGCGCGCGCGCTGGTCGCATCGACGCACTGCACGCGTCTGAAGCCGGCGACGCGGCGCGCCAACGCGTCGTTCTTCGACAACCGTGTGAGCGCGGTCCCGCGCGAGGCGCTGTCGATGGGCATGGCCACGATTCTCCACGCCGCGCGGATCGTGCTGGTGGCGACGGGCGCGACGAAAGCGCGCTGTGTCCAGCGGACGCTTGAAGGGCCGGTGACGCCGCGGCTCCCCGCGTCGTTCCTACAGTTGCATCGGCATGTCGAGGTGTGGGTGGATCGGGGCGCGGCGGGGAATTTGGAGTTGTGAACGGTGAATATCCCGATTAGCCGACACGGAGGAGCTCTTTGAGCCGCTGCTCCGCATCTTCCCCAATCGCGTCGCGGACGACGTCGTGCGCGCGCCGCAGGCGCGTGAGCGCCTTGGGGTAGGTCAGGCCCCCTTTCTGCATGACGATCGCGGCCTTCACGTTCCAGTGCGCGCGCCGGAGCAGCGTGTCGGCGGCGTCGTACTCCAGCCCCGTCACGATGATGATGATGCGACGCGCGCGATCGCGCAGCTTTTCGGACCCCATCTGCACGTCGACCATCAGATTGCCGTAGGTCTTGCCGATGCGGATCATCGACGCGGTGGTGAGCATGTTGAGCACCATCTTCGTCGCCGTACCGGCCTTCAGCCGCGTGGATCCGGCGATCACCTCGGGCCCGACGGCGGGGGCGATGGTCAGATCGACGAAGGTCTGCAACTCCGACCTCGGATCGCAGGTCACGAAGATGATCTTCGAGTTGGCCTTCCGCGCCCGCGTGAGGGCGCCCCTGACGAATTGGGTCATCCCGCTCGCCGACACGCCGATGACGACGTCCTTCTTCGTCGGCCGCAGCCGGTTCACCGACCGCGCGCCTTCCTCGTAGTTGTCTTCCACGCCTTCGCGCGCGCGCAGGATGGCGCCTTTGCCGCCCGCCATGATCGCCTGGACGAGCTCCGGGCTCGTGCCGAATGTCGGCGGCATCTCCGCCGATTCGAGGACGCCGAGGCGTCCGCTGGTGCCAGCCCCGACGAAGATGATCCGGCCGTTCTTGCGCAGCGCCTGCGTGATGATCTCGACGCCCACCACAATGCGATCTTTTTCGCGCTGGACGGCCAGCAGCATCTTCCGGTCTTCGTTCAGCATGCCTTCGACGATGTCGGCCGGGGAGAGTTTGTCGATGGCGAGCGTCGCCGGGTTGATTTGCTCGGTGGGAAGCGACTGCCATTTCGAACGGACAGGCATGCGATCAAGACCTCGGGAACAAGCCGCGGATATTATCATAGTCGTTGGTCATGAGTCGTGGATCGTCGGTCATCGAGGCCTATCTGGATCATCTTCGCGTCGAGCGCAGGCTCGCCGGCCACACGCTCGAGAGCTACGCGCGGGATCTTTCAGCGCTTGCCGCCTACGCGGCGGGCGCCGGCCGGACCGTCGAATCGCTGGAGCGGTCGGCGCTCGAAGCGTTCGTTCGCCAACTGCGCGGCCGCGGCCTCGCGCCGCGATCGGTCGCCCGCGCGGTCGCCGCGGTGCGCGGTTTCTTCCGCTTTCTCGTGCTGGACCGCCGGCTGGACAGCAGCCCGGCCGACGACCTCCGCCCCCCGCGCGCCTGGCCCGCGCTGCCGAGCTTCCTCTCGATCGAGGACGTCGATACGCTGATCGCCCGGCCCGACGTATCGACGACGCTCGGCATCCGCGACCGCGCCATGATCGAGCTGCTGTACGCCACCGGGCTGCGCGTCAGCGAGCTGGTCGGGGTGCGGCTCGCCGACCTGCATCTCGACGAGCACTACCTCACCTGTATCGGGAAGGGGAGCAAGGAACGGCTGGTCCCGATCGGCGAGCAGGCCACCGACTGGATCCGGAAATATACCGCGCGCGCACGGCGCGATCTGCTGAAGGGGCGCGCATCGCCGCGGCTGTTTCTCAACGCGCGGGGCGGCCCGCTCAGCCGCGTCGGTTTCTGGAAGATTCTGAAACAGTATGCGCTCAAGGCCGGCCTGCCGCGCACGTTGAGCCCGCACGTCCTCCGGCATTCCTTCGCCACGCATCTGCTCGAGCGCGGCGCCGATTTGCGGGCCATTCAGCTGATGCTCGGACACGCCGACCTGTCGACGACCCAGATCTACACGCACGTGCTCGAGGCGAGGCTCCGCACGGTGTACGATCGCTTCCACCCGCGGTCGTGATTCTGATAGACTTAACCGTTTCCCGTCATACTTTTTTCCTCTGATGAACGCTTACGAAGGAGCGCGGCATGAGCCGTAAGGGCCGGCATCTGTTCACGTCTGAATCGGTCACCGAAGGGCACCCCGACAAAATCGCCGACCAGATCTCGGACTCCATTCTCGACGCGATTCTCACGCAGGATCCGGTCAGCCGCGTCGCGTGCGAAACGCTGGTCACCACCGGCCTGGCCGTCGTGGCCGGCGAGATTACGACGAGCGCCTACGTCGATTTCCAGGAAGTCGTGCGCGCGACCATCAACGAGATCGGCTACAACCGCGGCAAGTTCGGGTTCGACGGCGAGACCTGCGCCGTCCTCTCGTCGATTCACAGCCAGTCGCCCGACATCGCGATGGGCGTCGACACCGGCGGCGCCGGTGACCAGGGCATGATGTTCGGCTTCGCGTGCACCGAAACCGAAGAGCTGATGCCGATGCCCATCATGCTGGCGCACAAGCTCGTGAAGGGTCTCTCGACGCTGCGCCGCGACGGGACACTCGAATACCTCCGGCCGGACGGCAAATCGCAGGTCACGATCGAGTACGACGGCAACCAGCCGCTTCGCGTCGATGCCGTGGTCATCTCCAGCCAGCACAGCCCGCTCGTCACCAACGACACGATGCGCGAGGACATCACCGAGAAGATCATCAACAAGGTGATCCCCGCCAGCATGATGGACAAGAACACGAAGATCTACGTCAACCCGACGGGACGCTTCGTCGTCGGGGGCCCGCACGGCGACGCCGGCGTCACCGGCCGCAAGATCATCGTCGACACCTACGGCGGCGCCGCGCCGCACGGCGGCGGCGCGTTCTCGGGCAAGGATCCGACGAAGGTCGATCGATCGGCGGCCTACATGGCGCGCTATATCGCGAAAAACGTCGTCGCCGCCGGTATCGCCGAGCGCGCCCTGGTGCAGCTCGCCTACGCGATCGGCGTGGCCGATCCGGTGTCGGTGATGGTCCACACGGAAGGCACCGGCCGCATTCCTGAAGACAAGATCACCGACATCGTCCGGCAGCATTTCAAGCTCACGCCCCGGGGCATCATGGAAGAGCTCGATCTGCGGCGGCCGATTTACAAGAAGACGGCGGCATTCGGCCATTTCGGCCGGACCGAGAAGGAGTTCTACTGGGAGCGGACGGACAAAGCGGCTGCGCTCAAGAGCGCCGCCGGCCTCTAGCGTCCCGTCGACGCTCATCAGTCGGGAGTTTGTGAAGAAGCTGGTGCTGATGACGGCGGCCGTCGTGGCCGCCGTCGCTGTGTATGTCGGCGTCACGCTTCCGCGGCGCCCTCAGCCGCTCGCCGCGCCCACCGACGGCACGGTCCCCGGCATCATCCACGTCCACACCAGCCGATCCGACGGCCTGAGCGGTCCTGACGAGATCGCCGCAGCGGCCGCGCGCGCCGGCCTGCGGTTCCTCGTCTTCACCGACCACGGCGACGCGACGCGCACACCCGATCCGCCGCGGTACCGGTCGGGCGTGCTGTGCCTGGACGGTGTTGAAATCAGCACCAGCGGCGGGCACTACGTGGCGATCGACATGCCGGCGTCGCCGTTTCCGCTCGCCGGGGAGGCTCGCGATGTCGTCGAAGACGTCCGCCGACTCGGCGGCTTCGGCATCGCGGCGCACCCCGACTCGCCCAAGCTGGAGCTGCGCTGGCGCGACTGGGACGCGCCGTTTGACGGCATCGAATTACAGAACCCCGACACCGGCTGGCGGATCTGGGCGCAGCAGGCCGGCGGTCGCGAGGCGCCCTGGGCCGCGCGCCGGCGCCTGTTCGCGGCGCTCGTCGATTACCCGTTCCGCCCGGCGGCGGTGATCGCGAGCCTGCTGCAACCGAGCGGCGTCCTGACCAGCTGGGAGGCGATCACGCGGCGGCGGCGGCTCGTCGTCGTCGCGGGCGCCGACGCGCACGCGAAGCTGGCTCCCCGCAGCGCCGATCCCGGCGACAGCCGGTACGCCTTGCCGTTTCCCGGTTACGAATCGTCGTTCCGCGTGCTGTCGATCCACGTGAAACCGGATCGCCCCTTGTCGGGAGACGCCGCCTCGGACGCGCGCGTGTTGATGCGAGCGATCCGGTCGGGGCATCTGTATACCGCGGTCGACGGCGCGGCGACGCCCGCGTCGTTCGAGTTCACGGCGACCAACGAGCACGGCTCGGTGAATGAAGGTGACGAAATCGGCGTGGGGGGACCGGTCACGCTGCGCGTGAAGAGCAACGCACCGCCCGGCTTCAGCACCGTGCTCTGGAAGGGTCTGACCGCGCTCAGCGCGGATCATCACGAGCCCGAGTTCACCGTCGAGGCGACGGCGGAGCCTGCCGTCTACTGGGTCGAGATTCGCGCCCCCGGCCGTCCACCCGAGCTCACCTGGATCCGCAGCAATCCGATCTACGTGCGGAGCGCCGAGCCGGCGTCACCCGCGCCCCGACGTGCGCCGGCCGAGGCGCGCGTCCAGATGTTCGATGCGGCCGCGCAGGGATGGCGCGTCGAGCACGATCCGACGTCGCTGGCCGCCCTCGACCTCGTTCCGATTGCCGGCGGCGCCGAGCTGCGGTTCCGCTACGGCCTTGCCGGCGGCGCCTCGGGGCGACAGGTGGCGGCGCTCGCGTTCGACACGCCGCGCGGACTCGCCGGTTACCGCCGCCTCACCGTCTCGATTCGCGCCGAGCACGCGATGCGCATTTCTGTGCAGTTGCGCGCGGGTGACGATCAGGGCGAGGCGGCTCGCGAACGCTGGAGGCGGACCGTCTACGTCGACGGGGCGGCGCAGGAGCGCACGATCGACTTCGACGACCTGCGCCCGGTGGGTGACACCCACACGGTTCAGCCGGTTTTGGACGGCATCCGCTCGATCCTCTTCGTGGTCGACATAACGAATACGAAACCGGGTGATTCGGGGCGGATCTGGATCAGGAAGGCCGCGCTCGAGCGATGAACAATCTGGCCGAATCTGAAATCTGAAACCTGAAATCTGACATCTCTACGTGCGGACCGTGAGCAGGAGATAGGAGGCGGCCGCGCCGAAAAGGATATTGGGCGCCCACGCTCCGAGGACCGGCGAGATCCAGCCGCCCGCCCCCAGCGCGCCGAAGATGCTCAACGTCGTCCAGTAGACGAGCGCCAACACGATCCCGGCGCCGACGCCGTAGATCGCGCCGCTGCGCCCGGTCGTCACGGCGAAGGGCACCGCTATCAGCGTCATGATCAACGTGACGAAAGGGAAGGCGACCTTTCGCTGCAACTGCACCATGTAGGGGACGACATGGTAGCCGCTGGCCTGCAGTTCGCCGATGTATCGCTTGAGCTCGGCGTAGGTCATGCGATCGGCCTCCGGCTCGTCGGTCTTGAAGTAGGCGGGCGGCTCGAGCGAGATCGCGCGCTCCGCGTACGGCGTGTACTGCACGACAGGTCGGACGGCGCGGCGCCGGGTCGGCCTGGCGGTGGTGAACTGGCGCGTCCAGCCGTTGCGCGCGATCCACATCAGCACCGCCTGGCCGTCCGCGCCCGCGCGCTTCACGAGCGCGGCCTCCTTGGCGTAGGTCAGCGAATCCAGCTTCCAGCTGTCCTCGTTGAGGTGAAACATCGAGAGCCGGCTGAACTGGTTCAGCCGCGGGTCGAAGAACTCGTAGTGGTAGATATCGCCGCTCCGGCCGATGATCCATTGCCGGCTGAGCACGCCGAAGGCCTGCATGGGGTAGCCGCGGATGATCCCGTTGAGCCGTGCGGCCTCGCGGTTCGAATCCGGGAGCACCCGCTCCTGGAGCTCGAAGAGCGCGCCGCTGAATAGCGCGGCGAACAGGAGCAGGGGCAGCGAGGAGCGGTAGAGGCTGATTCCGCACGCCCGCATCACGATCAGCTCGCTGTTCTTCGTCATGAGCCCGATCGTGACCAGCGTCGCCACGAGAGCTGCCATCGGGATGATGTAGTACACGAACTGCGGGGTGGCAAAGTAGAAGTAGCGGAGCAGCAGGCCCAGGGGCGCGACGCCGCCGAACAGCTTGTCGGCCAGGTCGATCAGCGTCGAGATGTAGAAAATACCGACCAGCGCGCCGAACGACAGCAGGAAAATCGAGAGGTACTGGCGCACGACATAGAGATCAAGCAGCCCCGGCCGCGGCCAGTCGACGTGCGGAATCTTCACGACGATGACGATGCGGGGGCCGCGTCCGGAGGCGGACGCCACGCCCGTCTCCGGCGTCTCGCTGCCGCGCCCGCGCCACAACCGCGGAATGCTCAGCCGAATCGGCTGGTCGCCGGCCCCGGCCCGCCACACGACCAGCGCCACGCCAGCCACGCCGAGCACCACGTTCACGAGCCACGGCGCGAAGCTCGCCGGCAGCCGTCCGGCGAACGCCCCGGCGCGCGCCGAATACAGAATGATGTAGTAGACGAACACGACGCCGGTGCCCAGCGCGAAGCTGGCCAGCTTGCCGTCCTTACTGTTGCTCGCGCCGAGCGCGACGCCGATCAGCGCCAGGACGAGACACGCGACCGGCAGCGAGAACTTCTGCTGAATCGTGTAGAGCTGGCTGTTGCTCGGCGCGTTGTGCGCGCCGTTGTCGGCGATGGTCCGGCGCAGCTCGGCGATGGTCTTCTCGTTGTCGCCCTTTACGATCTGCGTCCTTGGAAAGATCGTCTCCGGATCGATCTTGATCACCGTGGACTCGAACGCGTTGGCGTCGTACTGCTCCGGCTGATCCCGGGAGGTCGTATGCTGCGTGCCGTTCTCCAGCACGAGTTCGACCGTCCGCTTTTCGCGGTCGAGCGACAGGCGCCCGGACTTCGCCACGAACACGGTGGTGTGCTCGGGCTGGGTGGCGTCGGCCAGGAAGGCGTCTCGCCAGCCGGTCGCCGGCTGGATATCGCGGACGTACAGCACGCGGTTGGGAAAGCTGGTGAAGAAGACCCGCGGCTTGATGTCGCTCTCCGCGCCCGACGCGACGATGTTGTAGGTGATCTCGCGAAACGTCTGGTTCGCGTCGGGGAGCGCGACGATCATGTTGTACGCGGTGGCGGCGCAGGCAAGGACCGCGAGGAGCGCGATTGGCCGGCAGACCCGGAAGACGCTGACGCCGCACGCCTGGAGCGCGACGAACTCGCGGTCGGCCGACAGGCGGCCCAGCCCGAAGAGGATGCCGTACAGCAGGGCCATCGGAATCGTGACGCCCAGCGCCTGCGGCACGAGCGTGAGCAGAACACGCAGGACGATCGTCCACGAGACGCCTTTCGCGATCAGCTTCTCGGCATTCACGAGGATGGGCGGCATCATCAGCACGAAGGTGAGACCCACCAACGCCACGAGCATGGGGGGCACGATCTCGCGCACGAGGTACCGGTCGAGAATCTTCAACGCCACTAGACTACAACGTATGACCCGCGTCGCCATCCTGCGGCACATGCACCACGCCTAATACGAGGACCTGACCATTCACGAGCCATTCTGCCGTGGGTCCGCCTGCACGCGCTGAAGGATCACGACGGGATGGTGGCGCTGCTTCGCGAGTTCCCCGGCGTCCGGATGACGTTCAACGTGGTGCCGCCGCGGCTCGTTCAGCTCGAGGCCTTTGCCGAAGGCCGCGCCCGCGACCGTTTCTCGAGTTGAGCGGGAAGCGGGCGAGCTGTTTTCAGCCCGCCGCCGGCTGGTGTATGGGCGCGTCCTGGGACCGGCTCACAAACCGTGCATAGGCCTGTTCCTTTCCCGATCTCGCTAACGTCTGATAATGGATGTTATGTTAACTTAACCCCCTGACGCCCGGCCTGAACCGCCGGGCCGACACCTTAAAAGGAAACTCCGACACTTAACTCCGACACCAGGCTCCGACACGTGACTCCCCGCCACACTCCCCGGCCCGACGCTCACAAGGCGGTCCGGACACCCTTGCCTACGACCCGCGGAGACGCTCTCGTGGCGCGCTATTTGTTCTTGCGGAGATCTTTGATGATGGTTTCCAGCGCGTCGATGATTTCGTCGCGTGACGCGCGGTTCTTGCTGAACGACAGCTTCAGGTTGAACGCTTTGGTCGGCGGGCGGAACGCGAAGACGTAATGCTTCGGCCGGCCGGCCTGCGGCTTGGCGGTCGCCTTACGCAGCTTCTGCCGGGTAGCACCCCCCTGGCTGGCGATCTTTTCGATAAGCGCCGTCATTTTATCGGTGGTGTGTTGCCTAACTACCTGCAACAGCAACGACTTAGCGGAAATGTCGGCCAGCCGACACAGGTTCCGCACCTCTTCGGGGATCGCATTGAGCGCCAGGGACTCGGTGATGGAGCTGCGCGATTTCCCAAGGCGGCGGGCCAGATCCTCATGCGTGTAGCCGCAGCTCTCGGCCAAGCCGTGCAGCGCCTCAGATTCTTCAAAGGGCGTGAGGTCCTTGCGCTGCAGGTTCTCGATGAGGGCCAGCTCCAGCATTTCCGTGTCGTCCACATCGCGGATGACGACCGGCAGCTCCTGGAGTCCGACCTGGACCGACGCCTGGTACCGTCGTTCGCCGGCGATGATCTGGAACCGATCGCCTCTCGGGCGCACGACCAGCGGTTCGATGATGCCTTTTTCGGTAATCGACGCGATCAGCTCCGACAGGTCGCCCATGACCTGCCGCGGCTGGTTCGGGTTCGGGTCGATCTGGTCGATCGGGATCACCCGGCCGACTGGCGCTCCCGCCGACGCCGCCAGCGCATCGACATAATGCTCGTCGTGGCGCATGGCCATGCTTTGCGGTAGTCCTCGTCTAGGCACGATCGATGACCTCCTCGCACAGGCTGTAATACTCGGTCGCCCCGCTCGATTCGGGGGCGAACGTGAAGATCGATTCCTTGTAGGCCGGGCTCTCTTCCAGCCGCACGCTCTTGGTAATCACCGTCTTGAACACCTTGCCGCCGAACACTTTCTGGATCTGCGCCCGGATGTCGCGCGCCAGCGCGGTCCGCTTGTCGTGCATCGTGATGACGACGCCGAGGATTTTGAGCGCCGGGTTGGGGCGCGCCCGCACCTTCTCGATCGTCTCCAGCAGATCGTCCGTGCCTTCCAGCGCGAAATAGGACGACTGGATCGGAATGAGCAGGTGCGTCGCGGCGACGAGCGCGTTGACGGTCAGGAGCCCGAGCGTCGGCGGACAATCGATGACGATGTGCGGGAAGCGCTTGCGGATCGGCTCGATCTTGTCCTTCAAGCGGAAGTGCGCGTCCATCTCCCCCACCAGCTTCGCTTCGAGCTTCGCGAGCGCGATGCGCGACGGCGCGATCGACAGATTCTTCATCGGAGACGCGACAATCACATCCTCGAGCGCCGTCGCCGGGTCGGCGATCGCGTCGTACACGCTGGTCGACACCTGCTGCATGTCGAGGAACGACATCGTGCTGTTGGCCTGCGGGTCGAGGTCGATGAGCAGCGTCGGCTTGCCGCGCAGGGCCAGCGCCGCCGCGAGATTGATGGCCGTCGTGGTCTTACCGACGCCCCCTTTTTGATTGGCGATGGCTACGATCATGGAATGGCGGCGGTCCGGGGAACCGGCGGCCATTCTAGCAGAGAAGAACCGCGCGCCTACATCTTGTACTTGCCCAGGTCGTCGGGATCGAGGCTGTCCAGCCACTTGTGCAGGCGATCGGCATCGGCCGTGTCCGTCGTGAAGTCGACGGTCTTGGCGTTGTCGATGACCGTGTCCTCGACGAAGATCGGCGCGCGCGTCCGCAGCGCCAGCGCGATGGCGTCGCTCGGGCGCGCGTCGATCGCCACCGTCCCCCCGTTCATCGCCAGATAGATCAACGCGTAGAAGGTGTTCTCCTGAAGATCGCACACCACGATTTTCTGGACCTCCGCCTTGAGGTCGTGGATGACGTTCCGGAGGAGATCGTGGGTCATCGGACGCGGCGTCGCGATGTTCTCGATCTGGAGCGCGATGGCGTTGGCTTCGAAAATGCCCACCCAGATCGGCAGCACCTTCTGCCCGTCCTTGTCGCGCAGGATGACGATCGGCGTGTTCGTGACGGGGTCGACCATCAACCCCTTGATGCTCATCTCGATTTGCATGGCTCCATCATCCGTCCCCAGACGCTGTGCGGCCCCGCCCGCTCCACGTGCACCGGCAGCGTCCGCCCGATCCACGCCGGAGGCCCCGGGAGGTTGACCACCACGTTGGTGCTCGTTCGCCCCGACAGCTCCACCTCGTGCCGCCGGCTGGCCGCATCCACCAGCACCTCCACCGTCTGCCCCACCATCCGCGCGTTCAGCCCCGACTGGATCTCGCGCTGCAGCGCCTGCAGCATCACGATCCGCCGCGTCTTCTCCTCACCCGGCACGTCGTCGGCCAGCCGCTTGTCGGCGAGCGTGTTCGGCCGCGGCGAGTACTTGAACGAAAACATGCTGTGATACCCGACCGCAGCGGTCAGCGTCAAGGTGTCGTCGAAGTCGGCGCCCGTCTCGCCGGGAAACCCAACAATCATATCGGTCGACAGGGCCACGTCCGGCAGCGCCTCGCGGATCTGGGCAATCAGATCGAGATAACTGGCGCGGGTATACCGCCGCCGCATCGCCTCGAGGACGCGCGTCGATCCCGATTGCACCGGCAGGTGGAGGTGCCGGCACACCTTCGGCAGCCGCGCCATCGTCTCGAGGAACCGCGTCGAGACATGCCGCGGATGCGGGCTGGCGAAGCGGATCCGCTCGATGCCGTCCACCGCGTGGATGGCCTCGAGCAGACCGCTGAAATCGCACGACGCGTCGTCGGGCGCGGCGTAATGGTTGACGATCTGACCCAGGAGCTGCACTTCCCGATGCCCGCTGCCGGCGGCTTCGCGCACCTCGTCCAGAATATCCGCCTTGGGACGCATCCGCTCGTTCCCGCGCGTGTAGGGCACCACACAGAAACTGCAGAACTCGTTGCATCCCTCGATGATGGTGACGTACGCCTTGACCGGATCGCCGCGTCTGGTGACGCCAAGCGGAAACGTGACGTCGTCGAACGGGTCGATGTTGACGACCGGACGGCGATCGGAGAGGGCTTGCTCGACCAGCATCGGCAGCCGCCGCATCGCCTGGGTCCCGACGATGACGTCGGCCACGCCCGGTGAACGCGTCAGGATGGCCGCGCCTTCCTGCTGCGCGACGCAGCCGGCGACCGCGACAATCGGGTTGTGGCCGTGCGCGGCGGCCAACTGCCGGAGCTCGCCGAGCCGCGTGTACAACTTGTCCTCGGCCCGCTCACGAACGCTGCAGGTGTTGATCACGACGACGTCGGCGTCCGCCGCCTCGTCGGTCGCCTCGTAGCCCGCCTGTTCGAGCAGACCGGCCATGCGCTCGGAGTCGTGGACATTCATCTGGCAGCCGAACGTCTCGATGAGATATTTTCGCGCCATTCCTACGACTTTCGCCTTTCGCCTTTCGCTTTCGCCCCGATCGGACGAGGGGCGTCAGCGTCCAGCCGGACGGCCCGCACCGGACGGCCCGTCCGGGCTCCCTTCAAACGTTCCTCCAGCATCTCACGCGCGGAGCCCCGGAGGCCATCACTGATCGCTTCCCCGCCGAGCATCCGGGCCAGTTCCTCGACGCGGCCCTCCCGATCCAAACGCCGGACGGTCGTGCGCGTGCGCCCCCCATCCACCCGCTTGCCGATCTCGAAATGGGTGTCCGCGTACGCGGCGATTTGCGGAAGATGCGTGATGCACAGGACCTGGAACGCCGAGCCCAGCGTCCGCAGCTTACGACCCACGACGTCGGCGACGCGCCCGCCGATTCCCGCGTCCACCTCGTCGAAAATCAGCCCGGGCGCCGACGCATTCGGGGGGCGGTCTGCCGCGTCGCTGAACCCGTGCCGCGTCGTCGAGGTGAGGGTCTTGATCGCGAGCATGATGCGGGACAACTCGCCGCCCGAGACGATGCGGGCGAGCGGGCGGAGATCCTCGCCGAGGTTCGGCGACACGAAGAACTCGGCGGCATCGATGCCCCGCCCGCTCCAGGCGGACTCGGCCAACGGCGCCTCGCCAAACCGCACGTCGAAGCGCGTGCGCTCCATGGCCAGTTCCGCGACGAGTGCCTCGAGCTGCTCTCCGAACATTTTGGCGACCCGGCGCCGCTCCGTGGACAATGTCCGGGCGGCGCCGAGGAACACTGCGCGGGCGGCTGCGACCTCGCGCTCCAGCTCGGCGATCCGCGCGTCGCCGCGCGCGAGGTCCGAGAGCTCCCGCCTCAACGCGTCGCGGCGCGCGATGACGTCGGCCAGCGCCGGCCCGTACTTGCGCTTGAGCCGTTCGAGCAGCGCCAGCCGCTCATCCACCTGCTGCAGCCGCGCCGGAGACGCCTCGATGTTGTCGGCGTACTTCCGCAGGAAGCCGGCGAGATCCTCGAGTCGCGTCTTGACGTCGTCGCGCATGTCCAGATACGGCATGAACCGGGGATCGATGTCCGCGAGCTCCACGAGGCGGCGCCAGACGCTCCCCAGCCGGGCGAGGATCGCGTCGTCGCTCTCGTAGAGCGCCGCGTAGCTTTCCTCACAGAGGCGTTCGACGCGCTCCGCGCTGGCGAGCACCTGACGCTGCGACGCGAGCGCCACGTCTTCCCCGAGGTCGTCCGGGGCCGGGGCCTTCAGGCCTGCCCGATCGAGCTCACCCAGCTGAAAGGTGATCAGGTCCAGACGCGCGTCGCGGTCCGCGGCCCACGCGAGAACTCGCGCGAGCTCGTCCTGCGCCGCGCGCAACGCGTCGAACGCCGCGACGGTCGGTAGCAGGAGCGCGTCGAGCCGACCGAAGGCGTCGATGGCGCCCAGATGCGTGGAGGGGTCCAGGAGCGTCTGGTGCTCGTGCTGGCCGTGCAGCTCAACGAGACCGCTCGAGAGATCCTTGAGGGCGCCCGCAGTCGCCAGGGCGCCGTTGATGTACGCGCGGCTGCGCCCCTGAGCCGTGATCTCGCGCCGCACGAGGAGCTCCTCTCCGCCGTTTTCGAAGATGGCTTCGATCGCCGCGGCGTCTTCACCGGTACGGACCAGGTCGCCCGAGGCGCGGCCGCCGAGGAGGAGCCCGACCGCTTCGACGAGGATCGACTTGCCCGCGCCGGTTTCGCCGGTGAGGACGTTGAGGCCCGGGTCGAATTCGACCTCGACCGAGTCAATCACCGCGAGGTGCTTAATCCGTAGAAAGCGGAGCATGTGGAAATCGCGAGAACTCCAATCGTAACATAGGTTTGACAGCTCTTTTACGTCATGATACGGTTATGCACATCGCGCTGTCCCAGCGGCGCACTGTTCTGCCTCGGAGGCTGTTTGCGCACGCTTGGAAGCCCGCTGTTCGCCTTGCTCCTGCAGGCGACCGCCGGCGCTGCGTCTGAAGGTTCGGGCGGCGGCCTTCTCAACCTCATCGCCCGCTCGACCGCGATTTCGCTCGCCGTTCTCCTCAGCCTCGGGCTCCTGTCGATCGGCTCCTGGGGTATTTTCCTCTACAAGTGGTGGACGTTCCGCCGCGCCGCAAAACAAAGCGCGCAGTTTCTGGAAGTATTCCGCCGGAGCAACAAGTTTTCCGAGGTGCAGGCGGTGTGCCGTTCGCTGGGCGACAGCCCGCTCGTCGGCTTGTTTCAGACAGGGTATGCCGAGCTCACCGCCCAACTGCGCCAGACGACGCCGCCGGGCGACGCCGCGCACGATCCCCATCCGCGCGCGCCCGCCGGACGTCCTACGTTGAGGAGTCTGCCGGCGGTGGACCGCGCGCTACTGCGCGCATCAGCCGTCGAGGTGAACAAGCTCGAGGGGTACGTGTCGTTCCTTGCGACGGTCGCGAGCATGGGGCCGTTTGTCGGGCTGTTCGGGACGGTCGTCGGGATCATGAGCGCGTTCGAACAGATTGGCGTGACCGGCTCGACGAGCCTTCAGGCGGTCGGGGGACCCATCGCGGAGGCGCTGGTGGCGACGGCCGCGGGTCTGGCTGCCGCGATCCCCGCCGTGGTCTTCTACAACATGCTGTCGGGGCGCGTGAAGCTCTTCGCCTCGCAGATGGACGACTTCGCCATGGAGTTTTTGAACATCTGCGAGAGGAACTTCACGTAATGCCGATGCTCGGACCCGCGGTCAGCAGCGCGTCAGGCCGGTCGGGACGCGGCCGGCGCGTGATGACGTCGCTTGCCGAGATCAACGTGGTGCCGCTGGTCGACGTCATGCTGGTGTTGCTCATCATCTTCATGGTGGCCGCGCCGATGATTCAGCGCGGCATCGATGTGAAGCTCCCGCAGTCACGCCGTGCGGCGTCTGTCACCGGCGAGCGCGTCGAGATCACGATCCCCGACACGATGCACCTGTCGCGGATCGTCTTCCTCGGCAGGGAACAGGTGAAGTTGAGCGATCTCGAGGAGCGCGTGCGGCAGAAGCTGGAGACGAACGCCACCAAGGAAGTGTTCCTGCGCGGTGACTCGGCGGTGCAGTACCAGGATTTGATGACGGTCATCGACGCCCTGAAAGCGGCGGGCGTCCAGAACATCGGGATGGTGGCGAGAATGCCGGGCGAGCGCTGATGGACGTCGCCGACGTGCTTCGCGACCGCATGCAGACGCCTGCGGGTCTGCAGAAGACGATCTCGGTGTCGGTGGCCGTGCACCTCGCGGTCGCGGCGTCGCTGATCGTCGCGCGCGGCGGCCTCATCGCGCGGCATGAGGCGCCACCCACGCTGATGACGATCTCGCTCAGCGGCAGCGCCGGCCCGGAAAACGGCGGCATGACCGCGCTCGGCGGACGGCCGGTGCAGGCGGTGACGCCGGCCGAGGAGCCGCCCAAGCGGGAACCGGTCCGCGCGCCCGCCGCCAAGACGCCTGAGATGACGCTGCCGCTGCCCAACGCGAAGGCGGCGAAGCCGACGCCCGGACCGACCGTGAAGCAGGCGCCGGACGAGGCACACGGACGCACGCCGACCAGAGGCGCGAAACCGGTGTCGGGCAGCGCGATCGCCGACACCGGCGTCCGCGGCCAGGGCTTCGGCCTGTCGACTGGCGGCGGCGCCGGCACGGGATCGTCGCTCGAGATCACCGGCGATTTCTGCTGCCCGGAGTACCTCGCGACCATGATCACGCGCATCCGATCGGCGTGGAACCAGGATCAGGGCGCCAGGGGGACGAGCCTGATCCGGTTCACGATCAAGCGCGATGGCTCGATCACCGACGCGTCGATCTTCAAGGGCAGCGGCACGGTGACGCTCGACACCGCGGCGCTTCGCGCAGTGCTGGGCACGCGGACGCTGCCGCCGCTCCCCGACGCGTTTCCGAATCCGACCCTGACCATGCGGCTCAGTTTCGAATACCAATGACCAAATCCATCATTCCCGGAACGCTCGCAATCGCCCTGCTGGCGGCGTGGCCGCATGCGCAGCAGCCCGCCCAGCCTCCCGTCCTGCAACAGCCGAGCGAGATCGCGACGACGATCAGCGGCGAAGGCGGCGCGGCGCCGCGCCTTGCGGTCCCCGAGTTCATCGCGCTGGCGGCGGACGCCGACACCGTGGCGACCGCGAAAACGATCAGCCAGGTGCTGTGGGACGACCTGAACTTCGAGCGCGAGTTCGCGTTCATCCCACGCGACGTCTACAGCTCGATCCCGAAGAGCGCGTCGTTCAGCGACGTGCCGTTCGACCGATGGCGCGAGCTCAACGCGGACGGCCTGATCGTCGGCACCGTGCAGAAGATGGGCGCCGGCTTCCGCGTGGAAATGAAGCTGTTCAACGTGCGCACGCGGCAGGCCGTGTATCCCCGCCAGTACGACGGTTCGAACGCGCGTCTGTTCGCGCACACGATCTCGGACGAAATCCACAAGTCGCAGCGCGCGCTGAACGGCGTGGCGCGAACGAGGCTCACGTTCGATTCCGACCGCGACGGCGAGCGCATGTCGGGCACGGTGCAAAACCGCAGCATCAAGGAGATTTACATCTCCGACTACGACGGCGAGAACCAGAAGCGCGTGACGGTCGGCAAGACGCTGAACATCGCGCCGCGGTGGTCGCCCGACGGCCGCTCGATCGCCTACACGTCGTACCGCCGCGGGGGCGCCAACCTGTTCATCTCGAACATTTTCCAGGGGACGCTCGACGAGGTGACCAAGGGTGACAAGGTTGGCGAAAACTGGCTGCCCGCCTGGTCGCCCGACGGCACCAAGCTGGCGTTCAGCACGACGCGCGACGGCAACCCGGAGATCTATGTCGTGAACCGCGACGGATCGGGGCTGCGGCGCCTTACCAACAACCCGAGCATCGACATCACGCCGACCTGGTCGCCCTCCGGCACGCAGATCGCGTTTACGTCGGACCGCAGCGGCACGCCGCAGATCTACGTCGTCGGCGCCGACGGGCTCAATCTCTCGAAGAAGACGTCGGAGTCGTACTGCGATCGCCCGACCTGGTCGCCGGCGCCGTTCAACGAGATCGCGTTCGCCTCGCGCAGCGGACCCGGCTTCGACATCCGGGTTCTCGATCTCTCGACCGGCGTTACCAAAGCCCTCACCTTCGGCGAGGGCACGAATGAAAGTCCGGCCTTCTCTC
>JAYVYV010000482.1:0-6770 GCA_043783985.1 Acidobacteriota bacterium
AAATCTGAACTCTGAAATTCGCGTGAGAGGGCTCAGGGTCTGCGGATCCTGGGCCCTTTTTGTTTTGCCGCCGGCATCGGCACCAGCCATACTGGCCCCGGAGGTCATGATGCGCCCCACGCTCGCCTGCTTTGCCGTCGCGCTCGCCACGGTCTGCGCCGCACCTCTCGACGCCCAGGAGAAGAAAGCGCCGGCCACGCCAGCCAAGATCATCTCGCTGAGCGGATGCGTCGTTCGCGGCGAGAAGACGCCCGATCAGTACACGCTCGTGGACACGACCGAGGTCAAGTATCGGCTGACCGGCGTCAACCTCAGGGACTACATCGGTCAGCGTGTGCAGATCGCCGGAGGCGTCGCCGAAACGAAACGTCTGACCATCAAGGGCGGGCTGATGCCGAACCCGAATGTTGCCGCTCAGGCCGGCGCGATGGATCCCGCGCGGGCCGCGATGGCGTCAGCGGGCGGTGTGGCGGGGCCTGGAACGGTCGATCTTCCGGAATTCAAGGTTAAGAGCGTGAGGCCGGTCAGCGGTGGGTGTCCGGACTGACTCGTCGGCTCGCCGCACGCTTTTGAAACGCAGGATTATTCGGGAGAGACCGAGGTCTTGCCGCAGTCGTCGCACCGAAGATAGAGTACAGGCAGCGCCTCGGACCGTCCAATGACACGCGCGCTCGGCACTCCGCAACGGGGACAGACAATTCCCGAGGTGGATCGTTTGGCCATGGGATTCTCCTTACAACTCGTTAGACTCTGCTACGACCAATTAAGATACACCCGTTGCACAGTCCAGCCTGTAACAGTTGTGTATTTCCTTGTCTCTCGAGCTGTTTCCTGAGCAATTTCCTGCATTCCAGTACCGGCACCGTTGAGCTGGCAAGGATGGCACCGTTCCTTGCAATAGGTATGAATGGAGGATTGAGATGCTTTACACACTGGCCGTGATTCTGTTGATTGCGTGGCTACTCGGCGTGGTCGGGACCTACACGATCGGCGCGTTCGTTCACCTGTTGCTCGTGATCGCGATCGTCCTGTTCCTGGTCGGCCTCGTGAGCGGCCGCCGAACCGTGGTCTAGGGAACCGGGCGCGAGTCCGCCGGCGAGTGCATCTGGTACTCGCGCGGCGGCTCGGCGCCCAACAGGTACCTCACGAAGTAATCCCAGCGGCGTCGCACCATGTAGCCTTCGTTGCCGAACCCGTGTCCACGGTTGGGCAGCATCAGCAGATCGAAGTCCTTGTTCGCCTTGATCAGCTCGTTGACCACCAGCAGCGTATTGTTGGGCGGCACGTTGGCGTCCAATGTGCCGTGAGCGAGCAGGAGCTTGCCTTTCAGGTTCTTCGCGATCAGCTGATTGGCCTGGTTGTCGTAGTTGGTGGTGCCGTCGGCGTGCTTCTCGAGCAGTCCCTGCCATTTCTCGGCCCAGTCGTCTTCGTACACGCGGTTGTCGTGGTTGCCGGCCTCCGAAATCCCCACTTTGAAGAAATCCGGGTAGCGGAACATCGCGTCCGCCGTCGCATACCCGCCGCCGGAGTGCCCGTAGATGCCGGCGCGCTCGATGTCGATCCAGGGGTACCGCGCGGCCAGCTCCTTCATTCCCGCGACCTGATCGGGCAGCGTGTTGTCGCCCATGTTCCCGTAGTACGCCTCGTGGAATTTCTTCGAGCGCCACGGGGTTCCCATCCCGTCGATCTCGACGACGACGAAGCCGAGCTCGGCGAGCGCCTGGGCATCGCCGCGCGACGGGTTGAACGCGCGACCGCCGACGCTTCCCGTCTGCGGCCCGGGGTAGACGTGGTTGACGATTGGATAGGTCCTGGCCGGGTCGAGGGTGGTCGGCTGGTACATCAGCCCGTAGAGATCGGTGACGCCGTCGCGCGCCTTTACCGTGATGGGCACGGGTGGCTTCCAGCCGGCCGCGACCAGCCTGGTGACGTCGGCCTTCTCCAGCGCGAGGACAAGCCTGCCGGCGGCGTCGCGGAGCTGTGCTGACGCCGGAGGACGGGGATCACGACGTGACGTTCTCGCCGTCCGGACGCTTCTTCGTCGACACCTATTCGAAGCCCGACGTGCCGCCGACCTCACAGCAGCTGGAGGTTCCTGCCGTCCATGCCCACGCGATAGAGATGTCTGAAGTAGGGATCGCGCCCCTGCTCGCGCCCGACCGCCACGAAATACAGCAGCCGGCGCTTCTCGTCGACGCTTAGAAGCTGAGTGACGTTGCCGTTGCCGGTGGTAATCGCGTTCTTCTCGCGGCCGGTCTTCAGATCGTGCAGGTAGAGGTGCCCCCAGTTGTCGCGCTCCGAGAACCAGATCACCTCGTTGGACGCCGGCAGATAGCGCCAGTTCACGGCGCCGTTGCCCGACTCGTAGAACGTCTCGGCTTTTTCCTCCATCACATCACGGGTGATGCCGGTGGCCGCGTCAGCCACGCGCATCTGTTCCCGCCGGTGATCGCGGGCGGTCGAAACGAATCCCACGCTCGAGCTGTCGGGGCTCCACTGCACGTCGCCCCAGTCGCCGCTGCACGCCACGTCGTCGCACAGCGTAGACCGATGCTGATCGGGAGGCTGCTGAAGCCGGACGATCTTTCCGCTGGTCACGTCGATGATGACGCGTTGGATCATCGTGATGGTCTGGTCGCCGGGCAGCGGATACTTCCACGCCTGCAGCGTCGGATGACCGACGGTCGTGTCCACGAGGTACATCTCGCCCACGCCGCGCTGATCCTGCTGGTACGTCGCGATCTTTTTCGAGTCGGGCGACCAGCGGAGAATCGGACGGTCGCTGCGCACCCAGCCGGCATTGTCCGTCGCGTAGCCGAAATCCTTCACACCGTCCCTGGTGAGCTGCGTTTCCCGCTCGGAGGCCACGTCGCGAACCCAGAGGTTCCAGTCGCGGACAAACGCGGTGCGCGTGCGGTCGGGGGACATCTCCGCGTATCGCCCCTCGCGCCCGCCGCTGCGCGCGGGATCCTCGCGCTCGGCGGCTTGGCACGGCGGCAGCCCGCACGCCGACTTCGTCGCCTTGCCGGGGTCCACCAGCACGACCTCCACTCCCTTCTCCGTCGTCACCCGGTACCAGAAACGATCGCCGGGGTCGCCTGGCAGCCACGACACGCGGACACCGGTGCGCAGGACAAGCGGCGCGGTGTTGTAGGTCATGAATTTTTCGGCGCGCGCATAATCGGCCGCGGTCAGCACGAGCGGCGCCTCGGCGGCGCGCTGTCCCCGTGCCGCGGTCGTGCCGAGGACGCACATCGCGGCGCAGAAACCCATTCGAGAGCTCAAGGACATGACCGGATGATACAACCGGCGACGCTGTCCTCGAAATGCCTCAACGGGAACGGCTGAACGCGTAATTATTGGTGCATCTGCTGGCAAGATACTTGCGGTGCGGTCGTTGGGGGACACTCATGTTGAAGCGCACGTCAATCATCACGGGGCCTGCGGTGGTCGCGGCGCTGGCGCTGGCCGCGTCATCCTTCGCACAGGAGCGCTACCACGGCCGCCAGAACCCGGCCGGTCAGGAATCGAGCGGCCAGGGTCAGGAACGAGCTCAGCCGCGAGAAGCGCCGCGCGCGCAAGCCCCGGCGCCTCGCGCTCAACCGGAAGCCCCGCGTCCACCGGCAGGCGGAGCACCGCCGGCCGTGGAATCGCGTCAGCAGCCGCCGCCACGCGCGCAGCCGCAACAACCGCCACGCATGCAGCCGTCACAACCGTCACAACCGTCACAGCCGCAGCTGCAGGGCGAAGCACCGCGCTTCGAATACCGCCGGGATCCGCACCCTCGCGGCGAGGGCGGTCGTGCAATCCCGCGCCCCCAGGGTACCGCCCCGCGCGGGAGCGAGGCCCCGCATTACGAGCCGCACTACGAACCGCACTATGCGCCGGGCTACTCGAGACGGGGCTACTCGTCACCGGGTTATGCGCCTTGGGATTACGCACCGCGCTCGTACTACCGCCCCTACGTGTTCCGCCCGCGGTACTCGGTCGGCTTCGGAATTTTCTCGGGCTACCCGGTCCCCTACATGTACTCCTATCCGTATCCGATCGTGGTGTACGGATACCGGGCGCCGCGTGAGCGCGTGTTCATCACGCCCGGGTCCCCGTACTACGGCGGCATCGCGCTCGAGATGACGCCCTACGATGCCGACGTCTTCGTGGACGGCGAGTACGCCGGTCGCGTCGAGGACTTCGACGGGACGACGCAGCCGCTGACCCTGAGCGCCGGCCAGCACGAGATCGAAGTGCAGGCGCAGGGATACGAACCGATGCGGGTGAACGTCGAGGTGCGGCCGGGCCAGGTCATCCCGTTCCGCGGGGATCTGCGGCCGTACTAACATCGAACGTGAAACGTCGAGCGTCAACCGACCCTGACATGCTCGGGCCGGATCCCCACTCCGACCAGCCGCGCCGGTATGCGGCGCAGCATCGGGAACCACCGCAGCAGCTTCAACGGCCACGGGAGCTGCTGCGGCCCTTCCCCGCTGAGAGTGGGAGCAATCACTCTCTCCTGCACGAGCACCTGAGCCCGCTGAACGAGCCGCGTCGGCATTTCGCGCCGTTTCTGGACGCGGTCCAGATCGGCGTCCGAGCAGCTGCCGCGTCCGAGCGGACCCGCGAGCATGTTCGCCGCCGCCACTGCATCCTGAATCGCCAGATTGATGCCCACCCCGCCGATCGGTGACATCGCATGCGCCGCGTCGCCGATGCACAGCAGGCCGGGCCGATGCCAGCGGCGGAGGCGATCGACGAGGACCGTCAGCAGCTTGATGTCGCTCCAGTCATGGAGCTCGCCGACCCGATCGCGCATGAACGGGACGACGGTTGCGAGTGTCGCGCGGAAGGCCTCGATGCCGCGCTGCCGGATGCCGTCGAACGCGCCCTTGGGAATCACGAACGCGCACTGCCAGTAGTCGCCGCGATCGAGCATCGCCATGATGTGGCCGCCTTCGACGTACCCGAGCAGCTGTCCGGGATCCTCCGCGCGCCTCGACATCCGCATCCAGAGGACGTCGATGGGCGCGCCGAAGCTGTCGACGGCGAGCCCGGCCTGCTCCCGCGCCACCGAATGCCGTCCGTCGGCGCCCACGACGAGATCCGCGCGAATCTCCTGCGGACCGGCGGGGGTCTTCACCCGGACGCCGGCGACGCGCCCGCCCTCATCGATCAGGCCGGTGACCTCCGTCTCCATGCGTAGATCGAACGTGCTGAACCGCCGAGCCGCGCCCGCGAGGAAATCGAGGAAGTCCCACTGCGGCATGAGCGCGAGAAACTTGCAGTGGGTGGGCAGGTGCGTGAAGTCGGCGATCGTGACGCTTTCGCCGGCGACGCGTCCCGTGAGCTGACGCACTTCCTGATGCGGCCGTTTCAGGAACTCGTCGAGGATGCCCAGTTCGTGGAGCACTTCCAGCGTCGAGGGGTGAATCGTGTCGCCGCGGAAGTCCCGGAGGAAGTCTGCGTGCTTTTCGAGAACGGAGACGCGGACGCCGGCACGCGCCAGGAGCAGCCCCAGCATCATGCCGGCCGGCCCGCCGCCAACCACCGCGCACTGCACGTGCATGCGCCCATCTTACGCGCGCGTGCAAGGCGAAGGGGTATAGGGGCAGGAAGGGCCGGACCGGCGGGAGCTTTCTCCAGCCCTTCCCGCCGTTGGGCCAATCCTGCCCGCTGTGTTACGGCTTGAGGGTGAGCTGACCGCGGATCTCACCACCGGGGTTGGCACTCGAGTGCACGTTCACGTAGCTGTTCCCTCCGAGAATCGCCTGCACCATGTCTTCCGACGATCGGATGCCCTGATCGGGACGCAGCAGGAATTCGCTGAACTTCACAACGCCGGTAAACGCGAAGTCGTTCGAGGCGGGCACCGGCGGATCGAAATTCACGACGACCGGGCCCGCAGTCTTCTCCGCGCCCACATGGATGTGGCTCGCCGAGACGCCGCTCGGCAGATTGAACACGCGTACGGTGTACGTGAGTGTTTGGGCCGTCAGATTGACGGTGACAACTGCGTCGCCGAACGCGCCGGTGTTGAGGCCGTTGGTCGTCTGCGTGGCTTGACCGCCGCCGTTCAGGCTCGCCGTCAACGTGAACGTCTGCGCCGACGCGGGAGCGGCGACGAACGCGAGCAGCCCGGTGGTGACCAATAGGGACTTCAGCCAACGTAGCTTCATAGCACTCTCCTCTTGTGTAGTGTTGAGATTTCCCTGGGTGATCAGAAAAATTTCCGCGCGAGATTGAACCCGAGATAGAGACTTTCCGGCGCGCCGCCGCGGGCGATCTGTCCGTAGGTGGTCGCCGACGTGTTCGCGAACGTCACGGCGAACACGTGCGCCCCGACGCGTTTTTCGAGCGAGAACGCGAACTCCGCGTCTCCGGCGACATAGCCGCTCACGCGCGGCGAGACTTCGGCGACGACGTACAGCGATGTCACGAGACGCACGCGCGTGCCGAGGCCGACGTAGACCGTGTTCTGCGTCGCGGTCGATCCCGGCAGGCTGTTGTTCGCCCAGATCGGCGCGGCGTAGACGGCGGCCGCGGTGCCGAGCGTCCGCGACACCACCACGCCGAGCGCCGGCGCGTAGTTCTCCTTGAAGTTGTTGGTGCCCTCGACGCTGACGATCGCCGACAGCCCGACCGGATAGGACGCCGACTCGTGGAACGCGTCGTACTTCGCGCCGAACTGGATGTCGCGGTCCACGTTGGTGCGCGACGCGATCGCCTCGAGATGCTTCAGGACACCGAAGCGATATTCGAACTGGATGGTGGCGCCC
>JAYVYV010000483.1:0-6739 GCA_043783985.1 Acidobacteriota bacterium
TCGATCACGATCAGCTTCGCTCCGCGCTTCTGCGCCTCGCGCACGTACGGGATGAGATGAATCCCAGACGCGGTGGTTGACGCCCCACAGGATGATCAGCTTCGCTTCCGGATAATCCTGGTAGGTGACCGACGGCATCTTGCCGTACAGCGCCATGTTGGCCGCACCGGTCGGCGCCGCGCAGACGGTGCGCGCGAGGCGCGAGGTGCCGAAGCGGCGCCAGAGCTGCGCGTCGATGTTGTCCTGCGTGAGCAGGCCGTTCGACCCGCCGTAGGAATAGGGCAGGATCGACTCCGCCCCCGCGGTCGCCTTCGCGTGCTCGAAGCGCGAGGCGACGAGCTCGATCGCTTCGTCCCACGTCACGCGCGTGAACTGGCCGGAGCCTTTGCGTCCGCTGCGGACGGCGGGGTACAGCAGGCGATCGGGTCCGTACACGCGCTCGCCGAATCGGCGCACCTTGGCGCAGATGTACCCGTCGGTGACCGGGTTCTTCCGCGATCCGTCGATCGTTACGACCTTGCCCTGCTGCACGGTGACCGCGAGGCTGCACGCGTCAGGGCAGTCGAGCGGACAGGCGGTTTCGACGCTGGTGACGGTGCCGCCGAGCACGTGTTCGCGCGGCGTTCGATCGGGTTTCCCTGGTGTCGCCATACGGATACGATAACACCTCAAATGCCGCGCGTCGTCATCGTCGGCGGAGGGTTCGGCGGGCTGAACGCGGCGCGCGCGCTCGCGGGGGCGGAGGTGAGCGTCACGCTGCTCGACCGCCACAACTACCATCTGTTCCAGCCGCTGCTCTACCAGGTCGCCACGGCGTCGCTGTCGCCAGGCGACGTGGCATCGCCGATCCGGTGGATCCTTCGCCACCAGAACAACGTCGAGGTGCTGCTCGCGGACGTGCGCGAGATCGATCCCGCGGGGCGGCGGGTGCTGATCGACGGCGCCGAGTCGATCCCGTACGACTACCTCGTGCTGGCGTCGGGCGCGGCGCATGCGTACTTCGGCCATCCCGAGTGGGCGGCGCGCGCGCCGGGACTCAAGACGCTGGACGACGCGCTGGAGATGCGGCGGCGCGTACTGCTCGCCTTCGAGGCGGCGGAACGCGAGGCCGACGCGGACAAGCAGCGGCGTCTACTGACGTTCGTGATCGTCGGCGCGGGGCCCACCGGCGTCGAGCTGGCGGGCGCGCTCGCCGAAATTGCACGCCAGTCGCTGAGGAACGATTTCCGCCGCATCCACCCCGAGTCAGCGCGCATCGTGCTGGTCGAGGGCGGTCCCTACGTGCTGGCGCCGTTCGCGGCGCCGCTGCGCGAGGCGGCGCGCCGGTCGCTCGAGCGGCTCGGCGTCGAGGTGCGCACGGGGTCCGTGGTGACCGGAGTGGACGAGGACGGCGTCATGCTCGGAGCGGAGCGGATTTCCGCCGGCACGGTGCTCTGGGCGGCCGGCGTCGCCGCATCGCCGATCGCGCGCTCGCTGGGCGTGCCGCTCGACCGCGCCGGCCGCGTCACGCCGCAGCCGACGCTCGCGCTCGCCGAGCACCCGGACATCTTCATCGTCGGCGACATGTGCGCGTTCGTGGAGAACGGTGCGCCGCTGCCAGGCGTGGCGCAGGTCGCGATGCAGCAGGGGACGCGCGCCGGGCGGAACATCGGACTCGCCATCGCGGGACAGCCGCTCGAGCCGTTCCGCTACCGGGATTACGGGATCATGGCGACGATCGGCCGCGGTGCGGCGGTCGGCGACGTCTTCGGTTTGAAGATCTCGGGCTTCTTCGCGTGGCTGTTCTGGATCTTCCTGCACATCTTCTGGCTGATCGGTTTCCGCAACCGCTTCGTCGTCATGACGGAGTGGGCGTGGGCGTACTTCACACATCAGCGCCGCGTGCGGCTGATTACCGGCGACCCGCCTGGCGGACCCCCACTCTGACAGTGCAGCTGTCGCGAGCCTCGACGTCCTACACGTTGCAGAAACCGCCGCGTTTTCGACGTGCCACGACGGATTCCCAATGATCCCGATCGGTACGGTCCTCGCATGGACGATGGTAAAATGGCGGGCGTGAAGGCCGCGCAGGAGCGCGTGAGCTACGCGGATCTGGAGCGATGGCCGGAAGACGGTCGCCGGTACGAGCTGTACAACGGCGAGGTCTTCGAGATTCCTGCTCCAATTCTGCTTCACCAGTTCGTGCTCGGCCGCCTTTATCTGGCGCTCTCGGCGTACGTGCGAGTCCACGGGGGAGTGGTCTTCGTCGCGCCGGTCGACATCGTCCTCACCGATTTCGACGTGGTCGAGCCCGATGTCCTGTTGTTCATGCCCGAGCGCGAGCGCCTGCTGCACATGCGGCAGGTCACGCGGCATGCGCCCGATCTCGCGATTGAAATCCTGTCGCCGGCGACCGCGCGAAACGACCGCGGCCGCAAGCTGCGGCTGTTCGAGCGGCATCACCTGAAGGAGTACTGGCTCGTCGATCCCGATGAACCGTCCATCGAGGTCCATCGGCTGGTGGACGGCAGGTTGGTCCCCGGGTCGACTGCGGAAGGAGACGCCGCCATCGAGTCGACGCTGTTGCCGGACCTCGATCTCCGGCCCAGCGACCTTCTTCCGACATCCTCGCACTGACGCCGGTCGGGCGCCCGCCGCGCCGGGCGTCCTGGTCCATAATCGTCGTGCATGAACAAAGACATCGCGTTCGAGATGGCCGTCTCCAGCGTGCGCTTCGGCGTCGGCGTGACGCGCGAGGTCGGCATGGATCTGGCCGAGATGGGCGCGACGCTCGTGATGGTCGTCACCGACCCGCTGGTCGCGAAGCTGCCACCGGTCCGCATGGTGCTCGAGTCGCTGGAGCAGAACAAGATTCCGTACGCGCTCTACGATCGCGTGCGCGTCGAGCCGAGCGACGAGTCGTTTCTCGACGCGATCGCCTTCGCGAAGGAACGGCCGTTCGACGCCTTTGTCGCCGTCGGCGGCGGCTCGGTGATCGACACCGCGAAGGCGGTCAATCTGTACACGACGTATCCGCCGGCCGATTTCCTCGACTACGTGAACCCGCCGATCGGCAAAGGCCTGCCGGTCCCCGGCCCGCTGAAGCCGCTGCTCGCGATTCCGACGACGGCCGGGACGGGAAGCGAGACGACCGGCGTGACGATCTTCGACTACAAGAAGCTCCGTGCGAAAACCGGGATCGCCAGCCGCCGCCTCAAGCCGACGCTGGGCTACCTCGACCCCGAGAACACGCGGACGATGCCACCGCAGGTGGCGGCGTCCACGGGCCTCGACATCCTCAGCCACGCGGTGGAATCGTTCACGGCGATGCCGTACACCGATCGGCCGATGCCCGACCGGCCCGCGATGCGGCCCGCGTATCAAGGATCGAATCCGATCAGCGACATCTGGTCGATGCAGGCGCTGCGGATGGTGAACCAGTTCCTCGTGCGGGCATTCGACGACACGTCCGACGACGAGGCGCGCGCGAACATGCTGCTGGCCGCGTCCTACGCGGGCGTCGGATTCGGGAACGCCGGGGTGCACCTGCCGCACGGCATGTCCTATCCGGTGTCGGGGAACGTGAAGAGCTACCGCGCGCCGGGCTACGTCACTGATCACGCGATCGTGCCGCACGGCATGTCGGTGATCCTGAATGCGCCGGCGGTATTCCGGTTCACCGCGGGCGCCAACCCGGCGCGGCATCTGGAGGCCGCCGAAGCGCTGGGCGCGAACGTCGCCGGCGCGAAGGCGGGGGACGCGGGAAAGATTCTCGCGGACCGCATCACCTGGTTCATGCAGCGGCTGGCGATGCCCAACGGCCTGAAGGCGATCGGCTACTCGTCCTCCGACATTCCGGCGCTCGTCGAGGGCACGCTGCCGCAGCACCGGGTCACGAAGCTCTCGCCCCGGCCCGCCGGTCCTGACGAGCTGAGCGCGCTGTTCGAGGATTCAATGGTCGGCTGGTAGTTTGGTAGGATCCCCGAGGAGGTCTCGATGCCACGCAAGAGCTTCTCTCTCATGCTTTGCCTCGTCCTGGGAATGGCCGGCTGCAGCACCGCTCCCAATCCCACCGACAGCATCACGAAAGCGCTGAGGGCTTCGAACTTCAACGAAGTCACCGTCACGTGGGACAGCGGGGCGCGCATCGCGCATCTGAAAGGCACCGTCGACCGGTCGGCCGATCGTCCACGAGCCGAAGAGGTGGCCGTGGCTGCAGCCGGTTCCGACGGCAAGGTGCTCAACGAGATCACCGTCAAGGGCCTGAACGAGAAGACCGCCGCCAATCTCGACGGCCAGGTCAAGGACCAGCTGAAGCAGATGGTGAAGAACGATCCGATTCTTCGCGATCGCAATCTCTCCTTCGAGGTCAACAACGGCGTCGTCACCGTGAAAGGGGACGTGCAGACGGCGGACGAGAAGACGAAAGTCACGGAACTGGTCCGCGCGGCGCCGGGTGTGAAGGACATGGCCAACGCCGTCGAGATAAAGCCCAAGACGTAGAGCTGGTTCCACGAGAACGACAAGCGAAGAGGATGAGTCGTGTCGTGACGGCGTCATTCTTGCTCGAATGGCTGGGATGGCTAAAACGACCCGAACGAAAGTCGCGGCGCTGCGCCACGTCACCGACGAACGGACGCCCGGCATCCGGCGCGTCGGATCCCCGCGGCGTTTTCGCTACGTCCGTCCGAACGGCCGCAGCGCCGCTCCGGCCGAGTTGGCGCGGATCAAGGCGCTCGTCATCCCGCCGGCGTGGACGGACGTGTGGATTTGCATGGATCCGCACGGGCACCTGCAGGCGACGGGGCGCGACGCGCGGGATCGCAAGCAATACCGCTATCACACCCGATTCCGCCAGATGCGGGAGGAGGCGAAGTACGCGCGGCTGCCGGCCTTCGCGCAGGCGCTGCGGCGAATCCGCCGCCGAACCGCCGCGGACGTGCGCAAGCGCGGGCTTCCGCGCGTGAAGGTGCTCGCCGCCGCGGTCCAGCTCCTCGAGAAAACGCTGATCCGCATCGGCAACGAGGAATACGCGCGCGCCAACGGCTCCGTCGGATTGACGACGATGCACGACCGGCATGCGAAGATTCGCGGCGCGGACGTGCGCTTCGAGTTCCGCGGCAAGAGCGGCGTCGCGCATGTCGTCGATCTCCACGACGCCCGCCTCGCGCGCGTCGTCAAGGCGTGCCGCGATCTGCCGGGGTACGAGCTGTTTCAGTACGTCGACGCAAAGGGCGATCGTCAGACGATCTGCTCGGACGACGTGAACGCGTACCTGCGGCACATCAGCGGCGACGATTTCACGGCCAAGGATTTCCGCACGTGGGCCGGCACGGTCCTGGCGGCGCAGGCGCTCGCACGTCTGTCGCGGTTCAAGTCCCAGACGGAAGCGAAGCGGAACGTCGTGCAGGCGATTGCGGGCGTCGCCAAAAGACTGGGCAACACCAGATCGGTGTGCCGGAAGTGCTACATCCATCCGGCGATTCTCGCCGCGTACATGGACGGGAGGCCGATGGCGACCGACGAAGCGGGCGTGGCCGCGATGATCGGCCGGCGGCTGCGGAAGACGGCGTAAGGCCCGACGTATAATCGGCGCTATGCCTCGCGCGACGAAAGCCGTGGGCCGCAACGTCCTTCGCAAAGAGGGCGTGTCGAAGGTCACCGGCGCGGCCAGGTACATCGACGATCTTTCGTTCCCCGGGATGCTGCACGCCCGGACGATCCGCTCGACGATTCCCGCGGGAGAGATCGCGGCCATCCACTTCAATTTCGATACCGCCGGCTTCGTCATCGTCGACTTCCGCGACATTCCCGGCCGCAACATCGTCGCGCTGATCGTGGACGATCAGCCGTGCCTGGCCGAGCGCGCGATCCGCCACTTCGCCGAGCCGATCCTGCTGCTGGCGCACGCGGACCGCGAGACGCTGCTCGCGGCCGACGTGCAGATCGACTACACGGAGTCCACGCCTGTGTACGATGCCGTCGCGTCGGCGACCGTGTTCAAACAGATCGGCATCGACAAGGGACGCGTCGAAGACGGCTTCGCGCTCGCCGACGTCATCGTCGAGGGCGAGTACCGGATGGGGCACCAGGAGCAGCTCTACATCGAGCCCAACGGCGTGATCGCCGTGCCGGGGAACGGCGTGCCGGACGACGTCGACGGGATCACGGTGTACGGGTCGATGCAGTGCCCGTACTACGTACACCGGGCGCTGACGGTGCTGCTCGGGTTGCCGGACGACAAAGTCCGCGTGGTGCAGACGGAGACCGGCGGCGGGTTCGGCGGGAAGGAAGAGTACCCGTCGATGATCGCCGGGCATGCCGCGCTGCTGGCGAGGAAGTCCGGGCGCCCGGTGAAGCTGATCTACGACCGCGTCGAGGACATGGTGGCGACGACCAAACGTCACCCCGCCATCGTCCGGCACAAGACCGGCGTGACGCGGGACGGCAGGCTGACGGCGATCGAGATCGACGCCGTGTTCGACGGCGGGGCGTACGCGACGCTGAGCGCGGTCGTCCTCTCGCGCGGGTTGATTCACGCGAGCGGCCCCTACCGGTGCGATCACATCCGCATCCGCGGCCGCGCCACGATGACCAACACGCCGCCCAACGGCGCCTTCCGCGGCTTCGGCGCGCCGCAGACGCAGTTCGCGGCGGAGGTCCACATGGACCGCATCGCGGCGCAGATCGGGCTCGATCCGGTGCGCGTGCGGGAGATCAACGCGCTGCGACCCGGCGATACGACCGCCACCGGCCAGCG
>JAYVYV010000484.1:0-2670 GCA_043783985.1 Acidobacteriota bacterium
ATGTCCTCGGTGTTCTCGCGGAAGATGACCATGTCGACCTTCTCGGGGTGCTTCACCGGCGAAGGGACGCCCTTGTACCAGCGGACCGGCCGCAGGCAGACGTAGAGGTCGAGCAGCTGCCGAAGCGCGACGTTCAACGACCGGATCCCGCCGCCAACCGGCGTCGTCAGGGGCCCCTTGATGCCGACGTAGTACTCGCGAAAGGCTTCGACGGTATCGTCGGGGAGCCAGCTGCTGAACTGCTTGAAGCTCTTCTCTCCCGCGTAGACTTCCATCCACGCAATCGTCTTCTTCCCGCCGTACGCCTTCTGCACGGCGGCGTCGAACACGCGCACGCTCGCGCGCCAGATGTCCGGTCCTGTTCCGTCTCCTTCGATGAACGGGATGATCGGATTATCGGGAACGACGAGCTGGCTGTTTTTTCTGACAATGGCTGAGCCGGTTGTCGGCGGTTTGAGCGCGGTAAAGTTCGGCATAAGTTAGGTCAGGTCACCTGCCGTCCACAAAAGATTTCCGCGAACGCTGTGGAAAACTCTGTGGAAAAGGCATCGCGTTTACGTCGTTGTGATGAGGACTTGCGAACGATTTAGCGGTTTGCACCACGTCAGGGCGAGTCGACAGCGACAAGCCTCCGCGTCGACAAAAACCAACGGATTATACTTACAGTCTCGCGGGAGAGTCGAACCGATGCACACATCGAAGACAGGACGCCCTTGAAAATCGTTGTTGCCGACGACCTGCCAGCCTCTGCGCTGGAGTTACTTCGATCCGAGCCCGGGTGGGAAGTGGACGCGCGGTCCGGGCGCAAGCCTGATGCGCTCGCGGTGGACATGGCGGACGCCGACGGCGTGCTCGTCCGCAGCGCCACCAAGGTGACGGCGGCGCTGATGGACGCCGCGCCGGGCCTCCGCATCATCGCGCGCGCCGGAACCGGCGTCGACAACGTGGACGTGGCTGCCGCCAGCGCCCGCGGCATCCTGGTCGTCAACGCACCCGGCGCCAACAGCATCAGCGTCGCCGAGCACGCTTGCGCGCTGATGCTCGCGCTGTCGCGCACGATTCCCGCCGCCGACAGCGCCATGAAAGCCGGAAAATGGGAGAAGAAGCGCTTTCTCGGCACCGAAGTGCGGGGGAAAACGCTTGGCGTGGCGGGGCTGGGCCGTATCGGCCGCGAAGTCGCTCAGCGCGCCCGGGCGTTCGGCATGCGCGTCGTCGCCCACGACCCGTATATCTCGAGGGAGATCGCCGCGAGCCTGGGAGTCGAACTGATGACGCTCGACGAGGTCTGCGCCAGCGCCGATTACCTGACGCTGCACCTGCCGTCGACTCCGGAAACGAGGCATCTCTTCAACGACGAACGCTTCGCGCGCTGCAAGCCCGGCATCCGGCTGATCAACACCGCGCGGGGCGAGCTGATCGACGAAGGGGCGCTGCGGCGTGCGATCGAGAACGGAGTGGTCGGCGGCGCGGGGCTCGATGTGTTCGAAACAGAGCCCCCGGCCGATTGGTCGCTCGCCCAACTGCCGCAGGTCATCGCGACGCCGCACATTGCCGCGTCCACCGAAGAGGCGCAGGAGCTGGTCGGGATCGAAACGGCGGCCACGGTCCGCGACTTCCTGCGCGATGGGATGGTGAGGAACGCGGTGAATTTTCCATCGATTCCGCCCGATGAGCTGCAGCGGCTGCAGCCGTGGATCCGCCTGGCGGACCAGCTCGGCGCCCTCGCGTCCCAGATGGGGACGGCGCGCATCGAGGCGCTCGGCGTCCGCTACTACGGCGCACTGGTGGAGAGTCGCGGCGTGGACGTGCTCGCCGCAAGCGCGGCGGCCGGCATGCTCCGCCCGATTCTGTCGAGCGGCGTTTCCATCGTCAACGCGCGCGCCGCCGCCCTCTCCCGCGGCATCGACATCATCGAGTCGCGCAGTTCGCGTTCGCGGCATTTCACGAGCCTGGTTTCGATCAAGCTGACGACCGACGCCGGCGACCGCTGGGTCGAGGGGACGGTGTTCGAGCCGAACAGCCCGCGGCTCGTTTCGGTACGGGGTGTCGACGTCGAGGCCCCGCTTGGTGGAACCATGCTGATCATCGCGAACGACGATCAGCCGGGCGTGATCGGTGAGGTCGGGACCATCCTCGGCCGCCACCGCGTCAACATCGCGAACTTCGCGCTGGGGCGCGGGGAGACCGGCGCGATCGGCGTGGTCAACGTCGACGAGGACACCGACGCCGCACGCTTGCTGGACAGAGCCGTCGAAGAACTGCGCCGGGTGCCGGCGATCCGTGAGGCGTGGGTGGTCAGAATTCAGAATTAGGAATTTGGAATTTGGAATTCGTAATTCCAAATTCTTAATTCATCTGACTGCAATCCTGAGCGCTCCCGGATGCACGCGCGCCCGGAGGGTCGTTCCTCCATCCACCGGCTCGCCGTCGACGTGAAACGTCATCGGCTGGTCCGATTCAATCGTCACCTCTCGAACCCGGCGTATGGTGAAGCCGCGCATGCGGTCGGCGGTGCCGGTGAACAACCGCGGGATCTGGCAGACCGTCGCGAATCGGGATCGCTCCTCCACCGCTACGAGATCCAGCTCCCCATCGTCTACGCGCGCGCCGGGCGCGATACGCGCGTTGTTGCCGAACTGCGCCGAATTGGCGATGGTCACGAGGATCGCG
>JAYVYV010000485.1:0-2668 GCA_043783985.1 Acidobacteriota bacterium
TGCGCTCTGTGTGGCCCTCAGCTCTCACGCCTCGGCCTTTGCGCAAGGGCCGTCCGGGAAGCCGATCATCGTCAAGATCATGCCGTCGGAAGCGAAGAGCGAGCTCTCGGGCCTCGCCGACGTGTTGCTCGGATCCCTGGGGCTGACCGGCGTCATCGTGCTGGCGGCGGTCCTGCTCGGCGCGGTGATGGCCGGCGTGATGTTCTGGGTGCGGAGCAGAGACGCGTAGCGCAGGCCCTGCCTTGGTGGCGCGGCCGGCCCTGAAGGGCTGCGCTACTGGAGCGCGACGGTCGAGACGTTCTTCAGCGACGCCTGGTACTTGCGGATCGCGTTGAACAGCGACTCGGCGATCCGCTGACGGTAAGCGTTTCCCTTCAGCAGCTTCGCTTCCTGCGCGTTGGTCACGAATCCCATCTCCGCCAGCACGCTCGGCATGTTCGCGCCGATCAGGACCACGAACGGCGCCTGCTTGACGCCAAGGTCCTTCAGCAGCTTGTTCGCGGTCTTCTGGCGCTCGACCATCGCCCGCTGCACGTGGAGCGCGAAGTCGCGCGACTCGTCGAGCTTGTTGTTCAGCGCGATCGCCTTGACGAAGTCGGGAAGGCCTCCCATCGACTGGGTCGACGCGGCGTTCTCCCGCGCGGCGACGGCCGCGGCGCTCTGTTTGTTCGCGAAATTGAGGAAGCAGGTCTCGATGCCGTGGACCTGGCCGTTCGTGCTGGCGTTGGCGTGAATCGACAGGAACAGATCGGCGGCCTCGCGGTTCGCGATCGCGGTCCGTTCCGGGAGCTGGATGAACTCGTCGGTCCGGCGGGTGAGGATCACCTCGACGCCGGGCACTTTCTGCAGCAGCTTCTCGAGCCGCTGCGCGACGTCGAGGACCAGCTCCGCTTCGGTGACGCCTCTGCCCGTCGCGCCGGGATCGTGACCGCCGTGACCGGGATCGATCACGATCCGCGAGACGCCGAGGCCGAGCTGCCGCGCCATCGACAGGCCGCCGGTCGCGTTGCGCGCAGGCGCCGCCGCCGCCCCTTCGGCGCGGCGACGGGCCGGAGGCAGGACGGGCGGAAGCGCGGCGGATGCGGGCTCCGCCGCCATCGGAGCCGCGGTCGCGACGCTGGTGTTCTCGTGAGCGGCGGCTGACGGGGCGGAGTCCACAGCGGCCCAGGCGAGCAACGCCGTGGCTCGCGGGGTCAGGCCCGGCGGCGTACGGAGCCAGGGGTTGGTCATCGTGCGCGCGCTCAGCGGTCCCGGCGCAAACGCACGCGGCGGCGGATCGGCGCGCACGGCCGCGGGCGGCACCCGCGCGAGCACCTTGTCGGTCATCGCCGCCGCGGCCAGCGCGGCGGGGAGCCGCATGCAGTCGATCACGAGCCGGTACGGGCCGTAGAGCGGGTACACGCTGTAGCTGGTGACGCCGGCGGCATCAAGCACCACGCGCGTCGTGTTGTTCGGGTGTCTGCCGACGCGAACCTGCCGCACGATGTCGGCGTCGCCTTCGAAGCGGATCGTCCGGTCGATCAGCGCCGGCGCGGCGCGCGTGCCCGGAAGATCCACGAACACGCGCGCGGGATCCTGGATGCGCTCTTCGCGGAACGGCACCTCGGTGTCGAGCTCGATCGTGATGCGCACGGCATCGGGCAGGACGGCGCGGCGGATCTCCTTGATCGTCGCGAGACCGGCAGGGCCGACCCGCGGGTCGGCTCCTGTAGCAGTAGAGGGACGTGACGGCGGCCCCGTGCGAGCGCCGGCAAACGTCCGTGTTTCGGCGGCAGCCGCGCTGGGCGGTGGCGACGTCGATACCGGTGCGGGTGGCAGGGGCGGACCGGTGTGTCCGCCCTGGAGCTCCGCCCGCGTCAGCTGCTCCGGAACCTGTTTTACGAGCCTGCTGGTCGGGTAGTTCGCGGCGAGCCGACGGAGAATCCGAACGCCGGTTTCCTTGTCGGAGGCCTGCCCAAAACGGGCGAACGCGTCGAGTGACAGCCGTCCCGCCTGCCACAGCGCGTTGTCGCTGTAGCCGCTGGCGGGGTAGCGCCGGACCATCGCCTCGTACGCCGCCACGACGGCGCGGACGTCGCGCAGCACCGCGGGCGCCGCATCCGGCGCGTTCAGCACGGCGCGCACGGTCTGTTCCCGCCCCAGCGCGTCGGTGTACATGGTCCGCACCGGCGGCGCCGCGAATGCCGACCCGGAAGATAGAACGCAAAGCACGCAAAAACCGCAAAGCCATATCTTCTTGGCGGGCTTGGCGGCCTTTGCGTTCCAAGGAACGTGTGCTATTTCCATGGCGAGGTCCATGCTCATCGGAGCTGCGCGTCGACCTCTTCGAAATACCCTTTGTCGACGAGCACCTCTCGCGGTTTGCCGCCTGCCGCCGGCGACACGATCCCTTCCATTTCCATCATGTCCACGAGCCGCGCCGCGCGGCTGAACCCGATGCGCAGCTTGCGCTGCAGATACGAAATCGACGCCTGTCCGCTGGTGACGACGATGCGCGCCGCCTCGTCGTAGAGGTCGTCCTTCTCCATCTCGATGCCGTCGAGCATGGACTTCTCCTCGGCCGTAATCGTCTCGTCGTAGACCGGCTTGCCCTGTTTCCGCAGGAAGCTGGCCAGGCGCGCACTCTCCTGCTCGGAGATGTACGGCGCATGTACTCGAATAAAGCGGG
>JAYVYV010000486.1:0-6726 GCA_043783985.1 Acidobacteriota bacterium
GTCGACTCCCGGATCGGGGATCGCGTGACGATTCTCAACCACTGCGTCATCACCGACGCCGCGATTGCGGACGAGGCGTCGGTCGGCCCGTTCGCGCACCTGCGGAACCACGCGGACATCCGTGCAAAGGCGAAGGTCGGCAACTTCGTCGAGCTGAAAAAGAGCGTGCTCGGCGAGGGTTCCAAGGCGAGCCACCTTGCGTATCTCGGCGACGCGACGATCGGCGTTGGCGTGAACATCGGCGCCGGCACCATCACGTGCAACTACGACGGCGTGAACAAGAACCAGACCGTGATCGAGGACGGTGCATTCGTCGGCAGCGACTCGCAGCTCATCGCGCCGGTGACGATCGGCAAAGGCGCGTACGTCGGCAGTGGGTCCACGATCCGCCAGAACGTGCCCGCGGGCGCGCTCGCCGTCAGCGCAGGCCGACAGCGGAACATCGAAGGCTGGGTCGCGAGAAAAAAGCGGAAGTGACCGTTCACCAGTAACAACTTACAGAGCGGCGCGCCCGACAAGGACGCGCGCGCTCTCTTTGTAAATCGTGAATTTCCCATTTGTAAATTGATATGTGCGGGATCATCGGATACATCGGTTCGAAGGAAGTCGTCCCCGTGCTGATCGAAGGGCTGCGGCGGCTGGAGTACCGCGGCTACGACTCGGCGGGGGTGGCCGTGGTGCGCGACGGCGCGATCGATCTCCGGCGCAGCGCCGGCAAGCTCGCGAACCTCGAGCAGGTGATTCGCATCGACCCGCTCGCCGGCGACTACGGGGTCGGCCACACGCGCTGGGCCACGCACGGACGGCCGACCGAAGAGAACGCCCACCCGCACCGCGACTGCACCGGCAGGATCGTGGTCGTCCACAACGGCATCATCGAGAACTACCTCGATCTGAAGCAGGAGCTGCAGCGGCAAGGGCACACCTTCGTCACCGAGACGGACACCGAGATCGTCGCGCACCTGGTCGAGCGCGAGATGAAAGACGATGGTCTGGAGAACGCCGTACGTCGCGCGCTCCTGCTGATGCGCGGCCTCTTCGCGCTCGTGCTGATCTCGGCCGACGATCCGGGGAAGATCGTGACGGTCCGCAACGGCCCGCCGATCGTCGTCGGCCTGGGCGACAACGAGTTCTTCGTCGCGTCGGACATCCCCGCGATTCTCAGCCACACGCGGGACGTCGTGTTCCTCGGCGACGAGGAGATGGCGATCGTCACCCGCACCGGGGTCGAGTTCACGGACTTCTTCGGCCGCCCGGTGTCCAAGGCGACCCAGCGGGTCCTCTGGGATCCGATCATGGCGGAGAAGGCCGGCTACAAGCACTTCATGCTCAAGGAGATCTTCGAGCAGCCCACAGCGGCGCGCGAGACGATTCTCGGACGCGTCTCGCAGGACTCCGGCAAGGTGTTCCTCGAGGAGATGAAGATCACCGACGCGCAGTTCGCCCAGGTCGAGAAGATCACGATCCTCGCGTGCGGCACGTCGTGGCACGCCGCGCTGGTGGGCAAGTACCTCATCGAGAAGCTGTCGCGCGTCCCGGTCGAGGTCGACTACGGCTCCGAGTACCGCTATCGCAGCCCGATCGTGCCGCCGCACACGCTGGCGGTGGTCATCACGCAGTCGGGAGAAACGGCGGACACGCTCGCCGCGCTGCGCGAAGCGAAGCACGGCGGCGCCCGCAGCGTCTCGATCTGCAACGTCGTGGGCAGCATGGCGACGCGCGAGACCGACGGCACGATCTACACGCACGCGGGGCCGGAAATCGGCGTGGCCTCGACCAAGGCGTTCACCTCGCAGCTCGTCGCGCTGTACCTGCTCGGGCTGCGCCTGGGCCAGGCGCGCGGGACGCTGTCGCCCGAGGCATCCAGGCCGCATATCGACGCGCTGCTTCAGCTGCCGCTCCTGCTCGAGCAGACGCTGAAGCTGGCCCCGGCCATCGAGGAGATCGCCAGCCGCTTTCACACGCGCACGGACTTCCTCTATCTGGGCCGCGGCATCAATTACCCGATCGCGCTCGAAGGCGCGCTCAAGCTGAAGGAAATCTCCTACATCCACGCCGAGGGGTACCCCGCCGGAGAGATGAAGCACGGTCCGATTGCGCTCATCGACGAGCGGATGCCGGTCGTCCTCCTCGCGCCGGTCGACGAGGTGTTCGAGAAGATGATCGGCAACATGCAGGAAGTGAAGGCGCGCGGCGGCTCGGTCATCGCGCTGACGACGCGCGGCGACAGGAAGCTGGCGGCGATTCTCGACCCGGCGAAGGACTTCGTCCTCGAAGTGCCGCTCGCGCCCGAGCTGCTGACGCCGATCGTCATGACCGTCCCGCTGCAGCTGCTCGCGTACGACATCGCCGTGCGCCGCGGCTGCGACGTCGATCAGCCGCGCAATCTCGCCAAGAGCGTCACGGTAGAATAGGGTGCTTGCAGTTCTTAGACTCCCTGAACCCCGAACAGCGCGAGGCGGTCCTCCACACCAAAGGCCCCTTACTGATCCTCGCCGGTGCGGGCTCGGGCAAAACGCGCGTGATCACCAGCCGCATCGCGTATCTGGTGGGCGACGGCCACGCGAAGCCGAACGAAGTCCTCGCCGTCACGTTCACCAACAAGGCCGCGGAGGAAATGCGGGGGCGCGTCGAGTCGCTGCTCGGCTCCGACGTGACCGGCATGTGGGTGTCGACGTTCCACGCGCTGTGCGCCCGTCTGCTGCGGCGCGAGGCGCCGGCGATCGGCCTGTCGCGCGACTTCGTGATCTACGACTCGTCCGATCAGCTGTCGGTCGTCAAACAGGCGCTCAAGGCGCTCCAGATCGAAGACACCTTCGTCCAGCCGAGGGCGGCGCTGTCGCGCATCAGCGGCGCGAAGAACAAGATGGAAGGCCCCGAAGCCATGGCGAGCTCGGCCGGCTGGAACCGGCGCGACGAGCAGATCGCCAAGGTCTACACGTATTACCTGAACGCGCTGAAGGAGTGCAACGCGCTCGACTTCGACGATCTGCTCCTGAAGACGGTGGACGTCTTCGAGCAGTCCGAGCGCGTGCGATCGAAATACGCGGAGCAGTTCCGCTACGTGATGGTGGACGAATACCAGGACACCAACCGGCCGCAGTACCTCCTGATCCGCCGGCTCGCCGAAGTCCACCGCAACCTCTGCGTCGTCGGCGACCCGGATCAGTCGATCTACAAGTGGCGCGGCGCCGACCTGCGCAACATCCTCGATTTCGAGCAGGACTTCGGCGACGCGAAAATCATCAAGCTCGAGCGCAACTACCGCTCGACCCAGGTGATCCTCGACGCGGCGTCGGCGGTGATCAGCCAGAACCGCAACCGCAAGGACAAGCACCTCTGGACCGATCGCAAGGGCGGCGACCGCATCACGTACTACCGCGGCGGCGACGAGCTGGAGGAAGCCGACTTCATCACGCGCACGGCGCGGACGGCGCTGGCCGACGACGTCGAGGCGATGGTGGCCGTGCTGTACCGGACCAACGCCCAGTCGCGCGCGATCGAAGACGCCCTGATGCGCGAGGGGGTCGCCTACAAGGTCATCGGCGGCGTGCGGTTCTACGAGCGCAGGGAAGTCAAGGACGCGCTCGCCTACATGCGCCTCGTGATCAACCCGCACGACGACGTGAGCCTGCGCCGGGTGATCAACGTGCCGGCGCGCGGGATCGGCAAGGGCGTCATGGACGCGATCGAGAAGATCGGGCCCGCGTCGGAGATCGACGAGACGATGCCGCTGCTGTCGATCGGCCTGCAGCCGGCGCTGTCGGCCAACTCGATGTGGTCGAAGGTGGTCCGCGGCCTCGACGACCGCGCGTTCACAGGCCGGGCGGCGGCCTCGCTCGCCACGTTCCGCGATCTGATCGTCAAGCTGACCGAGGTGGCGCGCCAGGAGCCGGTGTCGATCGCGATCGGCAAGATGCTCGACCAGAGCGGCTACCTGCAGGATCTCCGGGACGAGCGCAGCGAGGAGGCCGAAGGCCGCGTGGAAAACCTCGCCGAGCTCGTGTCGGCCGCGCGCGAGTTCGAGAGCCGCGAGCCCGAGCCGTCGCTGAATGCGTTCGTCGATCGGCTGTCGCTGTTGTCCGACGCCGACGAGGAGTCTGGCACCCGCGACGCGCGCGTCTGGATGCTGACGCTGCACAGCGCGAAGGGGCTGGAGTTCCCCGTCGTCATTCTGGCGGGGCTCGAAGAAGGGTTGTTCCCGCACTCGCGATCGGCTGAAGACGACGAGGAGCTCGAAGAGGAGCGACGCCTCTGTTACGTCGGCATGACGCGCGCGCGGTCGAGGCTGGTGCTCACCGGCGCGGCGCGCCGGCGCGTATTCGGCGAGTACAAATCGAGCGAGCCGTCGCGATTCATCGACGAGGTGCCGGCGGAGCTGGTCGACCGCGTCATGCCGTCGTTCTCGTCAACCGGCTACCAGTCGAATCTGTCGCACCCGCACTACAGCTTCAAGACGAACCCGTACGGCCGCGGCGGACGCGGCGACCGCGTGAAGGAAGCGTCGCCCGCCTACGCCTACGAGGACGAGGACCAGTCGACCGGGATGGCGCTGAAGCTGGGCATGAAGGTGCGGCATCCGCAGTTCGGCATCGGCACGGTGCTCAGCGTCGAAGCGCTGGACGACGACACCAAGCTGGTCGTACGGTTCGACGCCGTGGGCCGGAAGACGCTGCGCGCAAAATTTGCGCGCCTGGAGCCGGCATAAGATGAAACCGCGGAGCACTTTCTTTTCTTAATCTTTGCGCTCTCTGCGATCTCTGCGGTTCCTTCTTATGAAATCCAACGGCTCGGTGTACGTCGCGATCGTCGTCGCCGTACTGTTCGGCTACTTCGGCTACCAGTGGTGGCTCAACCCGTCGCGCGCCGTGAAGCACCGGCTCGGCGAGGTGGCGGCGGCCTTGTCGGTGCCCGAACACGAGCAGGACATCGCGCGGATCGCTCGTCTCGCGCAGTTGCGGCGCTACCTCGCCGACGATGTCCGCATCCACGCCGGCTCGGAGGACATTCGATCGCGCGACACCGCCGTGGCGCTGGTGGCCGGCTGGACGCCGCAGCCCGGCAGCGGCGACGTCCACTTCGCCGACGTCCAGGTTTTCCTCGAGTCGGACACCGCGGCGCACGCGTATCTGGCCGTGGAGCTCACGAACACGGACCGCGAAAGCGGTCTCGCGACGGTGGACGCGCGCGACGCGAGCGTCAGCCTCGGGAAGCAGAACGGCGAGTGGGTGATCACGGCCGCGGAGTCGAAGGAGATGCCGGGCCGTCGGTGATCGCGGTCACCATCCACCCGCCCCATCTGCTGCGATTGCTGCCCGGCAGGCCGCGCCGTATCGTGATGACGAACGTCTTCGCCACGCTCCGTCCCGCGGGGAGTTTCACGGGAGCCACAATCGACACGTCCTTCGACACGACCTGGCCATCCGGCCCTCGCGCCGGCGTGACTCGCGTGATCTCGAAGCTGGTGACGATGCCGTCGGATGCCGGCTCGAAGACGACGGTGGAGAAGTCGCGCAGCGCGGTGAGATCGCGCAGGCGCGAGGCGGCGAAAAACTGCTCGAGCAGCACGCGCTCGGCGGTCGGGCCGCAACCGAGGACGGTCAGCGTCATCAGCGCCGCCAGGAAGCGCGAGCCGTGCGGCGGGCGTCGAACGCTCGGCCGAAGCCTCGCGCTACGCAACCGGCGGTTCGGCCGGCGCTTCTCCGGCCGCCTCGTCTTCCTTCTCGACCAGCCGCGCGATCGACACGACCTTGTCGTCGTCCTCGAGGCCGATGATCGTGACGCCCTGCGTCGCGCGCCCGATCGCCCGCACATCGTCGGTCAGCATGCGCAGGATCATGCCCTGCTGCGTGATGACCAGCAGCTCGTCGCCCGTCTGCACGTAGGAGACGCCGACGACCAGCCCGTTGCGCTCGGACGTGGTGATGTTGATCACGCCGACGCCGCCGCGCGACTGGACACGGTACTCTTCGATCTCGGTGCGTTTGCCGAAGCCGCGCTCGGTGACCGTCAGCACCGTGCCGCCCGGCTTGACGACCTCCATCCCGACGACGATGTCGTCGTCTCGCAGCGTGATGCCGCGGACGCCGTAGGCCGTTCGGCCCATCGGGCGCACGTCGGCCTCCTCGAAGCGGATCGACATGCCGTCGCGCGTGCCGATGAAGACCTCGCCGGTGCCGTCGCTCTGCTGCACGGTGATGACCGCGTCCCCCTCTTCCACGCCCATCGCGATGATGCCGCCGGCGCGCGGGTTGCTGAACGCGTCGAGCGACGTCTTCTTGATGACGCCCTTCAGCGTGCCCATCACGACGAACTTGTCTTCCGGGAATTCCTTCACCGCGAGCGTCGCGGCAATCTTCTCGCCGGGCTCCATCGACACCAGGTTGGCGATCGACTTGCCCTTGCCGTCCGGCCCGACGTCGGGGATCTCGTGGACCTTCAGCCAGTAGGCGCGGCCGCGGTCGGTGAAGATCATGATGTAGGCGTGGGTCGAGGCGACGAACAGGTGGCTGACGAAATCCTCCTCGCGGGTCCGCATGCCGATGCGGCCCTTGCCGCCGCGCCGCTGGTTCCGGTACGTCGAGATCGCCGTCCGCTTGATGTAGCCGGTGTGGCTGACGGTGATCGCCATGTCCTCTTCGTTGATCAGCGCCTCGATGCTCAGCTCGCCCGACTCGCCGTCGACGATCTCGGTGCGCCGATCGTCGCCGTACTTGTCGCGGATCG
>JAYVYV010000487.1:0-2660 GCA_043783985.1 Acidobacteriota bacterium
CCTTCGCCTTGCTGATGTCGGCCTGCGAGTGCTTGACGTCGCCGCTGCGCTCGTCCTTGTAGATCGCCTCGAGGGTGGTCCCGACGATCCGGTTCATGGTCGACAGCAGCTGGTTGAGCGAGATGCGCGTGCCGCAGGCGACGTTGATCACCTCGCCCGCCGCCTTCGGCGCCCCGCACGCGCGGAGCACGCCGTCGACGACGTTGGCGACGTAGGTGAAGTCGCGGGTCTGCTCGCCGTCGCCGTAGATGGTCGGGCGGCGGCCTTCACTGAGGGCGGTCGAGAACACCGAGATGACGCCCGAGTACGCCGAGGTCGGATCCTGCCGAGGCCCGAACACATTGAAATAGCGGATCGCCACCGTCTCGAACCCGTAGAGGCGCGTGAACATCTGGCAGTACTGCGTCCCCATCACCTTCTGCAGCGCGTAGGGCGACAGCGGGCTCGGCGGCATGTCCTCGCGCTTGGGCAACGTCGGCGTGTTGCCGTACTCAGACGAAGAGCTGGCGAAGATGAGGCGCTTGACGCCGGCATCACGCGACGCGACGAGCACGTTGAGCGTCGCGTCGGCGTTGGCGCGGTTGGACGCGATCGGGTCCTGCACCGACCGCGGCACCGATGGAATCGCCGCCTGATGCAGCACGTACTCGATGCCGGCGACGGCGCGCCGGGCGAACGGCAGGTCCGCGAGGTCCCCCACCAGCACCTCCAGGCCGGGAACGTGATCGAGGTTGCGGCGTTTGCCGGTGACGAGGCTGTCGGCGACGCGAACGGCGTGCCCGCGGCGGACGAGCTCTTCCGCCAGGTGGGAGCCTATGAATCCTGCGCCGCCGGTGACGAGATAAGAGGCCATAGTTTCGAGCCGGCGTGTGACGCAACGCTGCGAGAGCCCGTGCGGCTCGTCAGTCTGTCAACCCCGCGTGCGAGAGGCCGGGGGTCAGCTTCAGCGCGTTGGCAAAATAGAGCTTCCGGAGCACCTGATCGGGTAAGCCGATCCCGTAGAGCTTCCAGAACGCGTGGTAGTCGCGATAATAGTCGAAGTACTCGTCGTTGGTTTCGAACACCCGCCAGTAATACGGGTACTCGTCCGGCTGGTAGCTGTCCTTGCCGAAGAGCATCCGGTCCTGGTACTTGACGAAGAAGTCGTGCGACGCGCGAGGCTGCCGCCCGATATCGTACAGGACCGCCGCCACGTCGTAATAGACGTTCGCGTTCTGATCCAGCAACTTCCCCGCGCGAGCCAGGTCGTTGGCGTGCCACCCGAAATGCGCGAGGATGAACTTCGTGTTCGGGTGCCGGCGGATCATGTTGTTCCGCTCGGTCATCAGCTGCTCGAAGCGCACGCCGGTCTGGTGACGGCGATCGGGATACAGCGCGAGCTCCAGCCACCGCTCGTTCGAATAGTCGAGCGGCTCGAAGAAGGCGGGCGGCTCCGCGATGTGGATCAGGACCGGCACGTTGTGGCGCGCGCAGGTCTCCCACACGGCGTCCAGCTCGGGGTCGTCGACCGGGAGGCGGTCCCCGTCCGTCTTCCTCACGAACATCCCGAGATCCTTGAAGACCTTCAGGCCCACAGCCCCGGCCTTGATGTCATCGTCGAGCTGTGTGGCGGCCCTGGCGCCGAAGCCCGGACCGACGGCGTCGCGGAAGTTGATGTTCGCGAACAGGACCATGCGGTCCGTGTACTTGCTGGCCTTGAGCGCCTCGACACCGCGGCGCAGGCGATCGCCGGACGAGCCGCTGAGGTTGACCAGGATCTGGAGGTTGTTGGCCTCCATGCCCTTCATCACGCGGTCGTACTCGGCCGCCGAGATCGGCGTCGGCTGATGGCTGTGGATGTCGACGACCGGAAACTTTGCGCGCGGCACCGCGTGCTGCGGGGAGACGAGCTGCGACTTCGGTTTGTACTCGCGGATCGTCGGCGGCTTGAACTCCGGATCGCGTCCTTCAGCCGGGCGGGGACGGATCTGACCCGGCGTCTGCCGCGCCATCACGAGCGCAGTCCCCAGACCGACGGCGAGCAGCACGAGGAGGACACGCTTCATAAATCTGAGATCTGAAGTCCGAAATCTGAAATACAAAGATCGCAGTGAGCCGTAAGCCGAATTCTGTTTCCGCCCTGCTCTTTCGAGCGAGACGAACGACGGCCATTCCTCTAGCCCCGCCATTGCTGGCGGGATCAAGCGACCTACCCGGAGACTTGGACGGGCCGTCCAACCAGCGATGGTCTGCTGGGCGCCTCCCTATTTGGTCTTGCTCCGTGCGGGGTTTTGCCTGCCACCCGTGTTACCACGGGCGCGGTGCGCTCTTACCGCACCTTTTCACCCTTACCCCTCGCACGTCTTGCGACGATGCTTCGGGGCGGTATATTTTCTGTGCCACTGTCCTTCAAGTTACCCTGACCGGGCGTTACCCGGCGCACTGCCCTGCGGAGTTCGGACTTTCCTCTCGACCCTGCGTTTCCGTCCGGCTCTCGCCGAACGCTCACGCCGGGCAAGCGGTCGTCTGGCTCACTGCGAAGCCTCGATCTTAACCTACCTGACCCACCTGACCTACCCGACACACCTGCGTTACCCGTCGGACTCCTGGTTGATCTGGTATTGCTCCAGCTTCTTGTACAGGTTGCTGCGCGGCGTGCCGATCACCTCGGCGGTCTTCGA
>JAYVYV010000488.1:0-2657 GCA_043783985.1 Acidobacteriota bacterium
TATCGCGGCAGCGAGGGCGCCTTCCAGGACATCCTGCCCGAGCACGACAAGTTCGCGGAAAAATCGCTCGACGCCGGCGCCGGCGCCATCCTGGGCGACCGCGTGGCGCTGCGGGCCGGCGTGCGCTACGCCACGGCCAGGGGCAAGGCCGTGGGACCGATCGCGTATGGGTCGCGCAACACCGGCACAGCGGCCGACACGCGCGACCTGTCGTGGCATGTCGACGTCAGCCACCGGTTGCCCGGCCGCGTGAACCAATCGGCGGCCGTGAATTACTTCCGGTCCTACCGCCTCTCGGCGAACACGATCGCCGATCCCACGTACAACGTCTACGCGATTCTTTCCGGCACGCCCGGTGCGCGGTTTCCCGAGAGCCCGCGGCTCGTGCGGCTGCTCGATCAGGCGGCCTTCAACGCGTTTCGCGCGGGCAGCCAGACGCTGGCGGCCGGACAGTTCCTGGCATCGACGCCGTTCGGCGTGGGGGATTTCCTCTTCACGAGCAAAAGCGAGTTCCGGCGGCCGGCGTTCAAATACCAGGCGGACGCGACCTGGGGCGGCAGCCAGAGGCTCATCGGCGGCTACGAGTACGAGCGCGAAAGCGATCCGCTGAACCCGAGCTTTCTGATCGAGAACCACGCGTACTTCGTCCAGCAGCAATTCCGCGGCAAGGATCGCTGGCTCGCGAGCGTCGGCGTGCGGCTCGATCGCAACTCGCGCTACGGCAACAACGCGAGCCCGAAGCTCTCGGTGGGCGGGTTCCTGCTGCCATACCGGCAGGGGGCGCTGTCGTCGCTGAAGCTGTTCTCCAACATCGGCCGCGGCATCAAGAACCCGACGTTCGGCGAGCTGTACGGCTCGGCGTTCACCGACGGGAATCCGTCGCTCGAACCCGAGCGCGCCCGCACGATCGACGCCGGAGCCGAGGTCACGTTCGGCAGCCAGCGCGTTCTCGCCCGGGTGACGTATTTCGACAACCACTTCAACGATCAGGTGGCGTTCAAGTCGTCCGGCCCGGGGCTCGACGGCAAGCCGGACTTCATCAACATCGACGGTTCCAAGGCCGACGGGTGGGAACTCGAGGGCGTGCTGCAGCGCCCGATCGCCGGCTTCACCGCCAGCGCCGGCTACGCGCTCGTCGATACCAGGGTGGTGGCGTTCGTCAACACGAGCGAGCAGTTTCAGCCGGGGCAGCCGCTGCTGCGGCGGCCGAAGCATTCGGCGGTGTTGCGCGCGACCTACGCGCGAGGCCGCACGACCGTGAACGCGAACGTGCGTTATGTCGGCGAGCGGCATGACGCCGCATTCCTCTTCCTGTCCGCCCTCCCCTCGCCGCAGTTTCCGAGGGGACGATCGGTGGACATCACCGTCAACCCGGGCTATACCGTCTCGTGGCTGGGCGGCGAAGTCCGCGTGAACCGGGACGTCGCCGCGTACCTGCGGATCGACAACCTCACCGACACCGTCTACGAGAGCGTGCTCGGTTACCCGGGACTTCCGCGCGCGGTCGTCGCCGGCGTGCGGTTCAACGTCGCGGCGCCGAAGTAGTGCGGGGGACGCTCCACCACCGGGGACACGGCGGACACGCGATGTCGATCACGGCCAGGTTGATCCTCGGCGTCCTCGGTCTCCTTTGGGGTGGAGCGCTGCTTGCCGTGGCGGGGCAGCCGTCTGTCCCTCGCACGTGGGACGCGCGCGAGCTCGCCTCGCTCGAGCTGCCGCTGGTGCAGGCCGACCGCTCGGCGCAGCACGCAACGCCGGACTATTACTACCGCCTCGGCGTCAGACCGATCTACAAGAGCTATCCGATCTACAAGCCGGGCCGAGAGCCGGCCGGCTACATGGAGTGGCTCGCGCAGCAGGAGCCGGCGCTCGCGGCCGATTTCTCGGCGCTCCGAACCGACGCCGACTGGATTGCCGCCGGCGAGTCGGTGTTCGAGGCGCCGCTCGGGTACGGCGCCACTTTCACGGTGACGGGAGTACGCGACCTCGGCTGGTACGCTCGCAACGCGGTGCCGACCACGAAGGACGGCGTCATGCCGTTTTCGCGTTACGTCATCCGCACGAAAGGAATCGTCGAGACCGGCAGCGGAGCGTGCGTGATGTGTCACGCGCGCGTGATGCCGGACGGCCGCCTCCTCAAGGGCGCCCAGGGCAATTTCCCCGCCGACCGCATCGTCGCCGACAACCTGCGGCAGCAGGCGGCGGCGACAACGGATCCGGCGGCGCTGCTCGACGGCGTCCGCCAGGGCCAGCGCACGTTCTTCTCGATGCCGTGGCTGACGCCGGATCCGATCGCCCGAGTCGCGTCGATGTCGATCGACGAGATCGCGCGAGCCTACGAGGCAGTACCGGTCGGCGCGTCGACACGCGTGAATCTCAGCCTCCTCACCCCGGCGCAGATTCCCGATTTGATCGGCGTGCGGGAGCGGCGGTTCCTGGATCACACCGGTCTGGTCCAGCAGCGGTCGATCGCCGACCTGATGCGCTACGTCGCAATCGTGCAGGGCGCGAACGCCTTCGATCGCTTCGGCGACTTCCTGCTGGTGGATCCTGTGCCCGATCCGACGAAGATGGATCGCTACAGCGACCAGCAGCTCTACGCGCTCGCGCGGTACCTCTACTCGCTCGAGCCGCCGCCGAACCCCAACCGGACGAGC
>JAYVYV010000489.1:0-19174 GCA_043783985.1 Acidobacteriota bacterium
CCGTCACCCCGAGGGCATCAAGGATGGTGGGCATCACGTCCACGATCCGCACCACGTCGTCGATCTGCCGGGCCGGCACGCCGGGGCCCGCGATCACGAGCGGAATGTGAATCGTGGCGTCGTAGATGAAGAAGCCGTGCGTCTGCTCCTGATGCTCGCCGAGCGACTCGCCGTGGTCGCCGACGATGACGACGAGCGTGGAGTCGAGACGACGGGAGGCGTCCAGGCGAGCGAGCAGCCGGGCGACCTGCGAATCCACCGACGCGATTTCCGCGTCGTAGGCGCCGACCATGTTTTCAGGGAAGCGCGATCGGAACGGCTCGGGCGCGGCGTACGGCGTGTGGGGATCGTACATGTGGACCCACGCGAAGAACGGACGATCGCGATCCTCGTCGAGCCACGCGACGGCCTGGTCCACCACGTTGGAGCCCGGCCGCTGGACGGCGTCGAGACCGCGCCCTTCGTATTTCGACAGGTCGAAGTCGTCGAAGTACCGGTCGAAGCCTTGCGCGATCCCCCAGCGTGCGTCCAGCACGAACGCGCCGACGAACCCGCCAGTCCGGAAACCGCGCGCCCGCAGCACTTCGGCCAGCGTGGTCTGGTCGTCGGACACGTAGAACCCGCCGTTGTCGCGGACACCGTGCCAGGCGGGAAACGTGCCCGTGAGGAGCGAGGTGTGCGCCGGGAGCGTGAGCGGGGTGACCGTCGACGCGTGAGTGAAGCGGAGCCCGCGTCTCGCGAGGGCATCGATCGCCGGCGTCTGCGCGGCGGCGTAACCGTACGCGCCGAGGTGATCCGCGCGCAGCGTGTCGATCGAGATGAGCAGCACGTTGACGGGCCGGCGGGCGCCCGGCCACAGCCGTGCAATCGACCCGCGCCAGAACCAGGATCCGGCCGCGATCGCGACCACGACCAGTGCCAGCCGAAGCGTCCGCATCAGCGCATTCTAGCGCGGCGTCGGGTTGTACATCGTGCCGCTGGTGCGGTACGCCGGGTCGCCCGGCTGGATGCGAAGCTGCGCGCGATCGAGCCGGCGCCCCGCGAGGACCACGTCGGCAATCGTGCGCGTGTCGCCGATGCGTTCGTGCGGACGGCCGGTGACGAGGACGAGGTCGGCGCGCTTCCCGGCTTCGATCGTGCCCCAGTCCGCCGAGTCGCCGGCGACGAATTTTGCCGCGTTGCCGGTGGCCGCCTGAATCGCCTGTACGGGCGTCAGCCCGGCTTCGACGAGCAGCTCGAGCTCGCGGTGAAGGCCTTCGCCCTGGAACACGCCGGGATACGGCGCGTCGGTTCCGGCCGCCACGAGGACGCCGGCGCTCCAGAGCCTCAGCACGTTCCGCTTCGTCGCGTCGAACGCGCGGGTCCAGTTCGCGATGGCCGGCGCTTTCGCGTCGAACGCGCTCTTCGCCGCCGCATCACGGATCTCGCCCAGGAAGTGCGCGGGGATGACGTCCTTCACGAGCGGCTGGTTCATGAAGCTCAGATCCTGCAGGCGCCGCACGGCGAACGACTCGCGCACCGTGATCGTGCTGATGACCGCCATTCCGCGGTTCCTCATCTCCGCGATCGTCTCGTCTGACAGCTCGATCGCATGCGGGGCGTGGGCGAACGCATACAGTCCCGTCCGCACGAGCGAGAGCGATCCGTTGCGTTCCCACACGTCGGCGATCACGCGCAGGTTCTGCGTGCGGCCTTCGTCAACCAGCGCCTTGACGTGCAGGTCGGAGAGGCCCGCGTACACCTTGATGAAGTCGACCTTGTTGGCGGCCAGGCGTTTCACGAGGCGCGGTACCTGACCGAACGAGGTCAGCGGCTCGGCGAGCGGCGGCCACATCGGATCGCCGCTGTCGATCATCGGGCCGGCGCAAAACACTCTGGGCCCGCGCAGGCGGCCGGCCGCGATCTCCTGGCGGATCTGGGTGACGTAGGGCATCGAATTGCCGGGATCGAGAATCGTCGTCACGCCGGAATACAGCAGCGCGTCGAGGTACCGGCCAAAATTCAGCATGTCGCCGGATTCCCCGTCCCACCCGCCCTGCAGATGGGTGTGGAGATCGACGAGGCCCGGCATCACCGTGCGTCCGCGACCGTCGATCACCGTCGCGCCGGCGGGCACGCTGACGGCCGCGCGAGCGCCGACGGTGCGAATCCGGTCGCCTTCGATGATCACGGACGCATCCGCAACGGGCGGCCTCCCGGTGCCGTCGACGAGCGTCGCCCCCGTGATGGCCAGAACGGCGGACTGCGCTCCCTGCCGCCCCCCTTCGCGCGATGACCGGCTGGCGGTTCCGGCGAGCGCCGTCGCTGCGAGGATGACGACCGGCAACAGGATCATATGGCGCATGGTCGGTTCCGCCTCCGCGGACAGCGCCATTGTAAGGTTTCGGCGTTCGCCCGCGCGCGGGGGGCGCGTCGGAGACCGTGGTGGTTTCGACCGTGCGAATGGTGATATCATGCAACTCAGAGGTTGCATGATGACGGCTGACGAAATGAGCCGAATCGACCGCACGATCGAGATCGGCGCGCCGCCTGACCGCGTGTGGCGCGTGCTGACCACCGCCGCGGATCTCGCCGCGTGGTTCCACGTGACGATCGAGGGGACCATCGTTCCCGGCGCCGAGGTGTGGATGACCTCGACGTCGCCCGGCTACGAAGGGACGCGGTTCGTCGTGCGTGTCATCGAAATGACGGCGCCGCGGCGATTCGTCTGGCAGTGGCATCCCGGCGCCGTCGATCCCGCGGTCGACTACTCGCGCGAGCCGTGGACGACGGTGACGTTCAGCCTGGAACCGTCGGGCGGCGGCACGCGCCTGAGCGTGTCGGAGACCGGCTTCAACGACATCTCGTTGTCGCGGCGGGCGAAGGTCTACGCCGACAACACCGGTGGCTGGAGCGCCGTCGTCGACTGGATCCGCACGTATGCCGAAGCGGCGCGTTGACCTGCAGGTGACCAGGGCCGCGCTGCTGTTTGCCGCGCTCGGCGATCCGACCCGCCTTGCGCTGGTGACGCAGCTGTCGCACGGCGGACCGGCGTCGATCTCGACGCTCGCCGACGCACAGGCGATGACGCGGCAGGGGGTCACCAAGCACCTGCACGTTCTCGCCGCCGCCGGGATCATCGACGGCCGCCGCCGCGGCCGCGAGCAGGTGTGGACGCTCAACCCACAGCGGCTCGCGGAAGGCCGCCGCCACATCGACCTCATCGCGTCGGAGTGGGACGAGGCGCTGGGGCGCCTGAAATTGATGCTCGAACGATGACCCGCTTGAATGTCTAATAGGACCCCATGGCTCTGCTCCACGAGCTCAAGTTCGCCCTGCGATCGCTGTCCCGCGCCAAAGGCCTGACCGCCACCGTCGTGCTGACGCTGGCGCTCGGGATCGGCGCCAATGCCTCCATCTTCAGCGTCGTCCGCGGCGTGCTGCTGCGGCCGCTGGTCAACCGCGACGAGAGCCGGCTGATTTACATCCGTCAGAGCGCGCCGGGCATCCACTCCGAGAACCAGGCGTTCTCGGTGCCGGAGATCATCGACCTGCGCGGCCGCCTCAAGTCGGTGACGGCGATCGGCGAGTTCTCCCAGATCACGTTCACGATGGTCGGCCTCGGCGAGCCGCGGCAGGTGCGCGCGGGCGTCGTCGATGGATCGTATTTCGACGTGATGGGCCTGCGTCCCGTGCTCGGCCGGCTGCTCAACACGGGGGACGATGGGCCGGCGGCCGCGGGTGCGGCGGTCCTCACCCACCGCTTCTGGACGACGGGCCTGAAGAACGATCCGACCGTGCTCGGCAAGACGATCCGCCTCGGCACGCGCACGGCCGTCGTCGTCGGCGTGCTCGAGCCGTCCGTCCCGTATCCGGCGGAGACCGAAATCATCGCCAACGTCGTGACCAGCCCGCACCATCTGTCGGCGACGATGGTCACGGGGCGCGAACACCGCATGACCGAACTGTTCGCCCGCCTCGCGCCGGGCGCGGATATCGAATCCGCGCGCTCCGAGCTGCGTGCGGTGCAGGGCGCGATCATCAAGGAGCATCCCGAGGCGTATCCGGCCAGGAACGACTTCCGCATCAGCGCCGTGCGGCTCCGCGATCAGATCACGTCGCGTGCGCGCACCGTGCTGCTCGTGCTCCTCGCCGCGTCCGGCCTCGTGTTCCTCATCGCGGTCTCGAACGTCGCGAACCTCATCCTCGCGCGATCCGTCCGGCGCGAGTCGGAGCTGGCCGTGCGCGCGGCGCTCGGCGCCAGCACCGCGACGCTCCGGCGGACGCTGCTCGCCGAAAGCCTCGTCCTCTGCGGCACGGGCGCGGTGCTCGGCGTCGCGATCGCGCGCCCGATGGTCGCCGTGCTGGGACGCTACGCGTCGCGCTTCTCGGTCCGGGCGCTGGATCTCGGGCTCGACTCGAGCATGCTGTGGGTGGGCGTCGGCCTGGCGCTGCTGGCCGCGGTGCTGCTCGCGTTCGTGCCGCGCCTGCCCAACGCCGACGCCCCGCGCGGCTTCGCGCTCACGAGCGGCGGCCTGCGCATCAGCGGAGGGACCAACCGCCGGTTGCGGATGTTCGCCGTCACGCAGATCGCCGCGTCGTTCGTGCTGCTCGCCGGCGCAGGCATGCTCTTGAAGACGCTGATATCGCTGCAGGCCGCCAAGCCGGGGTTCGAGACCTCCAACATCCTCGCCGTCAACCTGCCGGTGTCGTCGTACGGGCGGACGCCTGAGCAGGTGCGCGGCTTCTACCGCGACGTGCAGCGCACGGTGGCCGCGGTGCCGGGCGTCGACCGCGTCGCGTTCGGCAGCACGGTGCCGTGGCGCGACGCCGGCAACTTCGGCGACGGTTTCCAGTTCTCGATCGAAGGGCGCGCGCGCGAGAACGGCCATGACGATCCGCGGGCGCGCTTCCGCTCGGTGTCACCCGGCTTCTTCGCCGCGCTCGGGATCCCGATCGTCGCCGGCCGCGACTTCAACGAACGCGATCGTCTCGGCGCCGAGAACGTCGTCATCATCAGCGCGGGCCTGGCGCAACAGATGTTCCACGGCCAGGATCCGCTCAACCGCCACGTGACATGGACCGACGGGGTGATGAAATTCATCGGCGTCGCCCCCGACGCGCGGCGGATCGTCGGCGTCACCGCCGACATCGACGACGAGCGGATCGACCCGCGGGCGGTGATGACCGTCTACCATCCATTCGAACAGCAGCTCTCGGGCGGACGGCTGTTCGTGCACACCCGCGGCGACCCGTACGCGCTGGTGCCGGCGATTACCAGGACGGTGCGCGCGATGGCGGCGGATCAGGTGATCGAGCGCGCGGCGACGCTCGACGACATCCGGGCGGAGGTGCTGGAGCCGGATCGCCTCAACGCGATCGTCTTCGGCGGCTTCGCGGCCGTCGCGCTGGCGATCTCGATCGTCGGCGTCGCCGGCGTGCTGGCCTTCTCGGTCAGCGGGCGGACGCGCGAGTTCGGGATCCGGCTCGCGATCGGATCGCAACCGCATACGATCCTCACCGGCGTCCTCGGCGAAGGATTGTGGATGACGGCCGCGGGCGTGGTGGCAGGCGCGGCGGGCGGCTTCGCGCTCGCGCGCGTGGTGGGGAGCTACCTCGAGCACGTGCAGCTGCCGGGCGTGCTGCCGGTGATCCTGTCGGCGGCCGTGTTGCTGGTGGCCGCCGTCATCGGATCGCTGCTGCCCGCGGCGCGCGCCGCGCGGGTCGACGTCGTCCAAGCGCTACGCGCAGAATGAATTCAGAATTAGGAATTTGGAATTTGGAATTCAGTTACGAATTCCAAATTCCAAATTCCTACTTCTTAATTCTGAATGACCCGTCATCGAACCGCTCGCGGTAGACGCCGTGGCACTGGCCGCATGCCTGCGCCATCGTGGCCGTGTGCGCTTTCGCGTCGTCCCACTTGCCGGCGGCAATCGCCGCCTGCACGGCCTCCACTTCCTTCCTGGCGTTCTGCGCCCACAGCGTCGGCTCGGCCTTCTTCGGCTTCCAGAATGCTTCCGTATCGGCGAAGGCCTTCTGGAGGATCGCCGCGTTCTTCGCGGCGACTTCGGCATTCGACGATTCCACCGCCGGCCGCAGCGCGGCGGAGGCCGGACCGACCGCGCGCATTACTTTCTGGAACGCTTGTTCCTCCGCGTTCAGCGGCGGCGGCAGGCGCTTGGCGACGTCGTCGAACTTGTCGTTGATGACCGACGTGGCGATCAGCACCGGACGGCCAGCGTACCTCGCCGCGGCGTCGGGCGGGAGATCGATCTTGTAGTCCTTGGCTTTCCTGGCGACCTCGGCCGGATCGAACTTCATCAGCTCGCCAATCACGGTGACGTAGCTTTTGAGATCGACCGGACGCTGGATGGTCGGCACGAGCACCAGCACGTCGGTCGGCGCGTGCCGGGCCGGCCCCGCGTCGCCGACGCGGCGCTGATCGACGGCGAACGACGACTTCGAGAATATCTGCTCCACCGACGCGGTGATCGTCACGGCCTGGCCGTAGAACGCGTCGGGGTTGGCCGCGATGGTGTTCGTGGCGAGGGGCACCAGCGGTTTCGGCGCGGGCGCGGCTGCCGCAGCGGCCGGCGCCGCGGGGGCCGGCGCCGCAGGGGCCGTCCCTCGAGCGGGAGGCTGCTGAGCCCGGAGCGAAACGACACACATCAGCAACAGGGCCACTGCGACAAGCGAGGCGCCATCGCGGAGCGTGAGCGATCGGGACATGGGTAAAACTCCTCCTGAAGAACTTCGAAGCATTGTAGGAGAAGTGGCCGTGGCCCGGCCAGTGCGCAACGCGAACTCTGTTACGATCGGAGACGTTGCCGCAGCAGACCAGTACGGGCAAGGAGGTCGGCGACGCGTGGCGCGTCGTCCTCGACGCTGCGGGTCACGCGGACGCGCTCGCCCGAACCCGCCAGCCCGCATGCCTGGCGCCTGGCGCCGACGGCCGCCTGCATGTCGTGGAGCCGGGGCATCCCGATGCGGTGATCGCGTGGCGGCCGCACGCCGGCTTCGACCTGGCGCTGGCAGCTGACGATCCCCGACACGCCATGATCGACCTGTATCTGCCGATCTGCGGCGCGACCGATGCCAACCCGGTCACCGTCGGTCACCTCGGGCAGAGCCTCGATGGCTTCATCGCCACGCACGCCGGCGAGTCGCAGTTCGTGACCGGGGAGGAGAACATCCTCCATCTCCACCGGATGCGCGCATTGTGCGACGCGGTCATCGTCGGCGCCGGGACGGTGGCCGCCGACGACCCCCAGCTGACGACGCGTCACGTCGAGGGATCGAGCCCGCTGCGCGTCGTCCTGGATCCGACGCGGCGGCTCGCCGAACACTACAAGGTGTTCACCGACGATTCCGCGGACACACTGTACGTCTGCGCGAGGTCGCTGTCGCGCGAAGGGGAAACGCACATCGGCCGCGCGTCGATCGTCGCGCTCGGCGACGGGCCGAACGGCATCGATGTCGGGGAGGTGTTGCAGGAGCTCCGCGCGCGCGGCTGTCGACGCATCTTCGTCGAAGGCGGCGGCGTCACCGTATCGATGTTCCTGGAGGCGAACCTGCTCGACCGGCTGCAGATCACCATCGCGCCGCTGCTGATCGGCGACGGCCGCCCGGCGATCCGGCTGCCGCCCCGCATCGCACTCAGCGACTGTCATCGCCCGCGCTATCGCGTCTTCCGAATGGGCGCCGACGTGCTGTTCGATTGCGAAATCGGCCCGGACGGCAACAACGCGAGCAGCCAGCCCGAGCCGCAGCCGCGGATAACTCGGGTCATCTGAGAATCTGAGAATCTGAGGATCTGAGAATTTGAGGATTTGAGGATTGAGGATTTGAGGATTTGAGGATTTGAGGATCTGGTCCCTAGATTTGAAGAGCCCGCGCCATTGCCGCCGCCGCGGCGTCCCAGGTCGGCAGCCGCTCGCGCACGCGCCGGGCGCCTTCCGCGAGCTGTGCGCGCAGTCGCGGATCTCCGATCACGCGCGAGAGCGCGTCGGTGAACGCGCCGAGGTTTCCGGGCGCGACGACCATGCCGGCGTCGCCGACGAGATCCTCGATCGCGCCCGTCGCGGTGCTCACGACCGGAAGCCCGCGCGCGAGCGCTTCGGCGACCGCCATCCCGTAGCCTTCGTATAGCGTGGGCAGCACGAACAGATCCGCGCGGTCGTACTGCGCGGCCAACGCTGTCATCTCCATGTCGCCCGCGAGTGACACTCGATCCTCGAGACCGCTGTCGCGCAGCTGCGCGCGCACGCGCGTCACGGTGGGCACGTCGCGATCGAGGCTCCCCGCGCAGGTCAGCCGCCAGTTCCGGTGCGGAATCGCCGCGAGCGCGCTCACCAGCAGCTCGTAGCCTTTGCGCGGAGTCAGCGTCGCCACGCAGATCAGGGACACGTCGAGGGGCTGAGGGCTGAGGGCCGAGGGCTCGCGGACCACCGCCGACCCGCGCGCCAGGGGCGCCGGATCGGTGCCCGGCTCGACGACGGTGATGCGATCGGCGCTGATGCCGTAGTCCGCGAGCGTGGCCGCCGTCGCGCGGCTGGTGACGACGACCGATCGCGACGCGGCAAGGGCGCGGCGCTCGCTGATCCCGAGCGCGGCCGCCAGCGAGGGATCGATCCCGGTCTCTGCGGCCAGCGGGTGATGCACGAGCGCGACGATCGTGAGCCGTCCGGACTCGCGCTCGACTTCCTCCGGCAAGGCGCCGAGGGCCAGGCCGTCCACCAGCACCAGCGACCGGTCGGGAATGTCGGCGAGCACCTGCGCCGCCCGTTGGCGCGCCTCCGGCGCCGGCGTGGGGAAGCTGCCGTCGAGCGGGCGAACATCCACCCACCACCCGCGGTCGCGAAGGCCGGCGATGATCCGCCGATCGTACCCGTAGCCGCCGGTGCGCGTCTCGAGATCCCCTGGCACGATCACGTACAACGCGGAAGCCGCGGAACCCGCGGAGCCACGATCGTTCTCCGGGTCCGGGGAGTTCCGGCCTCCGCTCGACGGCGTGCGCATCGGCCGCGGGCGAGGCTCGCCGAAGCGTCCCGGGCGGGAAGGCGGCTGCGTGGATGGCCGCGTCACAGGATCGGGCCGGCGAACGACGCCGAGGCGACGTGCGATTCGTGGAGCGTCACGCGCGCGCGCTCGATGCCCCGCGCGGCCGCTCCCAGCTCGCCGCGCCCGATCGCCGCCGCGATCCGTTCGAAGATCTCATGCGCGAGAAACTCTGTCGTCGTGTTGCGGCCGTCGAACGCCGGCTCCGCGTCGAGGTTGCGGTAGTTGAAGGCGGCAAGCGTCGCCTTCAGCACCTGCGTCGTGAGGCCGATGTCGGCCACCATGCCGTTCGCGTCGAGCTCGGGTCGGCTCAGTTCCAGGTCGACGACATAGGTCGCGCCGTGGAGGCGTTGCGCGGGGCCGAACGCCTCGCCGTGGAGGCTGTGGGCGACCATGAAGTGATCGCGGACCGAAAGGGTGTACATACAATTTACAAGGCGGAGTCAATTTACAGGGGATAGCGAATTCTGTGGCAGAGCGTGTCGCCGGGCGCGGTCGCCAGCTGCGCCATCACTTCCGGCAGCGCATCGAACTCGCTCTCGCCGGTGATCAGGACGTCGAGCGCCGGATCCGCCAGCATCGCGAGCGCAAGCTTCATGCGCCGCCCCGTGTCCCATCGCGCGCGCTGCGCCGGCGCGACGCTGCCGACCTGCGATGACTTCAGCGTCAGCCTCCGCGAGTGGAAGCCTTCCCCGAGCGCCACCGGCACCTCCCCGGCGCCGTACCAGCTCAGGTCGACGATGGTGGACTCGAAGGCGGCGATGGTGAGCGCGAGCGCGAGACCGGACGCCGATCCGCTGGCGTGAATCACGACGTCAGAGCCGTCGGCCGCCGACGCGGGCTCGGCGAAGCGGACGCCGAGCGCGCGCGCGACGGCGGCGCGATGCGGGTTGATGTCGACGAGCTCGACGTCGCACCCCGCGATGCATCCCGCGATCCACGCAACCAGACAGCCGACGGTGCCGGCGCCAATCACCGTGACGCGATCGCCGACGTGCGGCCGCGCGTCCCACACGCCGTTGATCGCCGCCTCGAGGTTCGCCGCCAGCACCGCGCGAGGCGGCGGCACCTCGTCGGGGATCACCGTCACAGCCTGCGCGGGCGCCACGTATCGCGTCTGATGCGGGTACAGCGTGAACACGTGCCTGCCTTCCAGGGCGCTCGGACCGCGCTCGACCGTCCCCACGCTGGCGTAGCCGTACTTCACCGGCGCGGGAAACACGCCCGCCTGAAACGGGGCGCGCATGCGGTCGTGCTCGCTCGCCGGTACTCGCCCGAGAAAGACGAGCGCTTCGGTGCCGCGGCTCACACCGCTGAAGAGCGCGCGGACGAGGACCTCGTCGCCGGCCGGCGCCGGGAGCGTCTCGTCGCGAATCTCGCCCCGCCCCGGCGCAGTAATCCAGAACGCGCGCGCCTCGTCTACAACCACGTTGATACAATAACGCCTCGAACCGCGAACCGCGAACGACGAACCACGAACGACGAACGTTGAACCTTGAACCCTGACCCCCCTGTGTGGCGCCTGCCGGATGCGCCGCTGCGCGCGAGCGTCGTCACTTCGGACCTCATCGGCCTCGCCGCGGTCGTCGCGCTCGCGGACGCCGCGCGCGCGGGGCTGCCGCTCGGCGATCGGTACCCGCTCAAAGCGGCGGGGCTGTTCGCCGCGATCGCAGGGCTGTCGCTCGGCTTCCTCCAGCGGCACCATCCGTTCGCGCGATTCGGCGCCGCGAACCAGATCACGACGCTGCGCGCGGTCGTCGTGGCGCTCGTCGCGGGCCTGGTCGGCGAGCCCGTGCTGCCGGCGGTGGCCGCGGCGACGGTGGCCGCCGGCGTGACCGTCACCCTGCTCGACGGCCTGGACGGCTCTCTGGCGCGTCGCCACGGGATCGCCAGCGCCTTCGGCGCGCGGTTCGACATGGAGATCGACGCGCTGCTGATCCTCGCGCTCTCGGTCCTGACGTGGCGCCACGGGAAAGCCGGCGGGTGGGTCGTGCTGTCCGGCCTGATGCGTTACGTTTTCGTCGCCGCCGGAATCGTCTCCCCCTGGCTGCGCGCGGCGGTGCCGCCGAGCCGCCGCCGTCAGACGATCTGCGTGATCCAGATCGCCGCGCTGACCCTCGCCATGGCGCCCGCGATTCAACCGCCGTTCAGCACGGCCCTGGCCGCGGCGGCGCTCGTCGTCCTGAGCTACTCGTTCCTGGCCGATACGCTGTGGCTGTGGCGTCACGCGGCGTGACGCGCGCGCTGGCGGCGGCCGCCGGGGTGGCACTGCTCGATGCGTCGCTCTCGTTCCGCAACATCTGGCCGACGCCCGCGATCCGGTGGGAGGGCGAGCTGTCGGTGGAGCTGGCGGTGGGGCTGCTCCTGCTGCTCGGTGTGCGCGGGCGGTTCGGCGCGCCGTCGCGCGGCGCGATCCGCGCGATGGCCGCCGGCTGGGTGATCCTCGTCCTCGGTCACTACGCCGATGTCACCGCGCCGGCGCTCTACGGACGCGACATCAACCTGTACTGGGACCTCCGCTTCATGCCGGATGTGGCGGCGATGATCGCCGGGGCCGCCCCGCGCTGGCTCATCGCCTGCGTCGTGGCCGCGGCGGCCGCCATTCTCGCGTTGCTGTACGGGCTCTGTCGCTGGGCGATCGGCCGCGTCGCCGACGTCGCCGCCGACGCGCGCGGACGCCTGGCCATCGGCGCCGTCGCATCGGCGATGCTGCTGCTGTTTCTCGCGCAGCAACTCGGCGCGCACGTCGATGTCGAGCCGGCGTTCTCGACGCCGGTCGTGCTGACCTGCGCGCGTCAGCTGCGCCTCGTCGCCGGCGCGCTCCGCGCGTCGAAGACCCTGCCCCCCAGCCCGCCGATGACGGCGGACCTCGCGCTGGTGCGCGACGCCGATGTTTTTCTCGTCTTCATCGAGTCGTACGGCGCGATCGCGTACGAGCGACCCGACCTGGCGCCGCAGCTGGCGGGCGGCCGCGCCGGCCTCGACGCGGCGATTCACGCCTCCGGCCGCGACGTCGTCTCGGCCTACGTCGAGTCGCCGACCTTCGGCGGCTCGTCGTGGCTCGCGCACATCAGCCTGATGTCCGGCGTCGACGTTCGCGACCCGGACACGAACGCCCGGCTGATGACGGAGGCGCGCGAAACGATCGTCTCGGAGTTCAGACGATCGGGGCATCGGACGGTCGCGCTGATGCCCGGGCTGAGGCGGGTATCGCCGGAGGCCTCGTTCTACGGCTTCGACGGCATCTACGGCGCCTCGCGTCTCGACTACCGCGGCCCGAAGTTCGGCTGGTTCGCGCTCCCGGACCAGTTTTCATTCGCGAAGCTCGATGCGCTGGAGATCGACACGCCGGCGCGCCCGCCGCTATTCGTCTTCTTCCCCACCGTCAGCACGCACCTCCCGTTCATTCCGACGCCTCCGTACCAGCCGGATTGGGGGCGGATGACGACGATGCATCCGTACGACGACCCATCGGTCATGCGCGAGTACGAACAGCAGCCTGACTGGACCGATTTCGGGCCCGGCTACGTGCACGCGATGTCGTACGCCTACGCCACGCTCGCCGGGTATCTGCGGCTGCACGCCGATCGCGACCTGGTGATGATTCTGCTCGGCGACCACGAGCCGGCGGCGGTGGTCAGCGGCGAGCACGCGTCGTGGGACGTGCCGGTGCACGTGATCGCCAGCCGTCCCCGGATTCTCGACACGCTGCGCGCGCGCGGGTTCCGCCACGGGCTCACGCCCGCGCGTCCCTCGCTCGGACGGATGCACACGCTGCTGCCGATCCTGCTCGACGCCTTCAGCCAGACACGATAGGAAGAAGCGCAGGTTTCTTCCTGTCGTCAGGCGGATGTACGGCCGATCGCGATCGCTGCGCCTGCGGTTCTAGGAGCTTCGCTTCCGCGCGCGCAGGGTCATGCGGTAGTTGTTCTCGCCGTTCAGGTTGATCAGCGAAACGAACGTGCGCCCTTCGTAGGTCCCGATCGTGCCCGACTGCGAGATCGCCGCGACCTCCCATCCCGCCGGCAGCAGCACGGTATTGCGCAGGCCGTACATCATGCGGTCGAAGACCAGTTCGTCGCCCAGGGCCTTGTAGCTGGGCTCCCTGAACGAGCCGGTGATCTTGATGTGCGCGCTCTGCTTGTCGTCCACAATCGGCGGGTCGAGCTTCACGAACGTGGCGGCGCCGTCCTTCGCCGTCGAGAACGCCTTGCCGGTGTCGAGATCGATCACTTTGAGATCCTGGAGGGGCAGCTGCCCGAGCGTGTCGAGCTGCGCGCGCGCGCCCTTCCGGTAATCGCTGTAGGTCTGCTCCACCTTGACACGCCCCGCCGCCGGCGCCTCCAGGTCGTACAGCGTCTTCACGTCGTCGAAGAACATGTCGGTGTCGTTGCGCGGCGGAAACGCCGCCGACGTCCTGCGCGCGTGAATCGTCACCGGGTTGCTCTGCCCGCTGGGGTTGGCGAACGCGAGCTTCAGCTGTCCGCCGCCCGTCGACGTCAGCTGCGCCGCGACGTTGGAGGAAATGAACGCGAAGCCTTTCGGGAGCAGCACCCCGAGGCGGTAGCCGCTCAGGCTGCGCACCCAGACGATGTCGTCGCCATGCATCATGTAGGTGCGCGGATCCTTGTAGGTCTTGTAGATCAGCACGCGGCCGACGCCGCCCGGCGGCACGGGCATCGGCAGTTTCGCGTGGATGGCGTGATTCTCGGGGTCGTTGCCGTCCTGCTGGTACGTGAACGTGAGCGGCTTGCCGCTGCGCGGATCGTAGACTTCGACGCCCGACCCCTCGCTGCCTCCGCGGGTGGCGTTCACGAGCTCGGTGGCGCCCACGCGCGTCTCCTCGGGCAGGAACTTGATCCGGAACTCCTCACTGCCCGGTTTCAGAATTTCGTATTCCGTGTAGGCGTCCTGCGTGAACAGGCGCGTCAGCGGCGGCGTCGGACGCAGCGACCCGTCCGGGTTCGTGCCGCCGGGGAACGGGTTGTCGGCGCGGCCGCGCTGTTGCGCGGCGATGAGCGCCGGGACGGCGGCGGCCAGCGCAACGGCAAGAATCGTTCGGACGCGTGAAATGAGCATGCGGCAGTGTACCGCGACCGCGTCAGCGGTGCGGGCCTTTGGGCCTGCGTCGGCGGCAAGCGCGTCGGTGACGCGCGGCCGGTTGAGGTTGACCTTACGCCGCCCGCGGCGCGGAAGACGTGGGAATCGGCACCGCTTCGGCTTACACTTGTCTGCAGCATGAACGAACGGCGGGCTCTGGTCCTTGTCCTCGCGCTGGGCGGCGTCCTCCTGACGTGGGCCGCGGCGCGGTACGCGCGCCAGGTCGAGCGGGGGGACCCGGCGGTCGCCCGTGTGGCGGCGGCAACCGACGCCGGCGGCACCGAGCAGGTGACGCTGCGTTTCTTCCGCGATCCCAAGCCGGCGCCCGCGTTCACGTTGAAGGATCTCGACGGACGCGACATCACGTCCGCCTCGCTGCGCGGCAAGGTGGTCATCGTGAATTTCTGGGCGACGTGGTGCGGCCCCTGCCGCGCCGAAATCCCCGATCTCGTCGCGCTGCAGCAGAAGTACAGGGACACGCTGCAGGTCATCGGCGTCTCCGAAGACGAGGCCGGCGTCGACGTCGTGAAGCGCTTCGCCGCCGAGCACGGCGTCAATTACCCCGTCGCGATGATGACGCCGGAGCTCGAGAAGCTGTTTCCGGGAATCAGCGCCCTGCCGACGTCGTTCATCCTCGATCGCGAGTCGCGCATCGTGCAGAAGCACGTCGGCATGCTGAACGCGCGGACGACCGAGAACGAAGCGCGGCACCTCGCCGGACTGCCGGTCAATGCGTCGATTGAAGCCGTGGATCAGACGCACGGACTGCAGCTTGTCAACGGCGCGCAGGCGATGACGATCCCCGGCGTCGACCTCGCGTCGCTGCCCGTCGCCAAGCGCACCGAAGCGTTGCAGACATTGAACGCGCAGGCCTGCAGCTGCGGCTGCGACCTCACCCTGGCCCGGTGCCGCGTCGACGATCCGAACTGCGGCGTCAGCCTCCCGCTCGCTCAGCAAATCGTCAAGCACATCGCTGGCGCGCCGTGACGCCGGCGCGGATCCCGATCGCGGCGGTCCGGGCCGCGCGCTAGCCGTTTCGCGGCGGCTTGTGGCGCGACAGCTCGTCGATCTCGGCCGAGATCTTCTCGTAGCACGGAGGGCAGATGCCGTGGCTGAACTGCGCGTCGGAATGCTCGGCCACGTACCCCTCGACCTGCTGCCAGTACTGATCGTCTCCGCGGATGCGTTTGCAGTAGCTGCAGATGGGGAGCAGCCCGCGCAACTGCTTGACGTTGGACAGCGCCGTCTGCAATTCGTCCACCCGCTCGGCCAGCTTCTGCTGCAGACCGAGGACGCGCGTGCCGACCGCGACGCGCGCGCGCAGCTCTTCCGGATCGAACGGTTTGATGATGTAGTCGTCGGCGCCCGCATCGAGCCCCGCGACGACGTCGCCGCGGCTCTCGCGCGCGGTGACGAGCAGCAGGTACATGTTCGCGAGCGGCAGCTCCTTGCGGACGCGGCGGCACACGTCGGGTCCGTCCATGCCGGGCATCATCCAGTCGAGGATGGCGAGCGTCGGATCGGTGGCGACACGGAGGCGATCCCACGCCTGCGCGCCGTCGGCGACGAGCGTCGTGCCGTAGCTCCAGCGCTGGAGCGTGCGGGCGAGAATCTCGCCCGTCACCCGATCGTCCTCTGCGATGAGCACGTGCATGCCGACGGAAATTATATCCTCCTTCACGCCGTGTGAATTGGCGCTGGCGTTTCGAGGAATGCAGGCTGCACAATGAGGCGTCCCCCATGAACCGATCGCCTGTGAAGCGCTTCGGCCTCGCCCTTCTGTGCGGGCTCGCTGGCCTCGCGCTCAACAGCTGGCGGGTCGGGACGGTGGCCCCCCTTCTGTTGGGACGTATCGTCACCCTGCCGATCGCCATCCTGTTCGGTCCGTGGTACGGCGTGCTTGCGGCGATGATCCCGGCCGCCAACGGCACCGGCATCGTCTCCGCCGGCATGTACGTGCTGCCGATCGAGGCGGTGATCATCGGCCTGTTCGCGCGGCGCGGCCGGTCGCCGCTGCTCGCCGGCTTCCTCGTCTGGACCATCCTCGCCGCGACCCTGATCGCCGTGCCGAGCCTCTACGGGGTCGGCTACCTGCGGCAGACGATTCTGCCGGTCGCGCTCCAACTCGTCGTCAGCGGCCTTCTCGCCGTCGTCGTCGCGGACCTGATCGCGACGTTCGTGGCGACCCGCCTCGTCGGCGTCGATCGACGGCCCGCGCGGCGGCTGCGGGGCGACGCATTCCATGCGTTCGTCCTCGTGGCGACGATCCCCGTGCTGGTGCTGGCGTCGGTGGACGCCCAGCTGACGTCACGCAAGCAGGAGGTCGACGGCGGCGCGCGCCTGCACGAAGCGGTGGCGGCCCTGGAAGAGCACATCGGCGCCTACGTCAACGACCACGAGCACGCGGTGCAGTCGCTTGCCGCGGCGCTGACGACGCTGCCGGGCGACAGCGGGCGGCGGCAGACGCTGCTCGACCAATATCACACGGTGTATCCGGGATTCCTGACGCTCTTCGTCGCCGACGGCCTCGGCCTGGTGCGCGAGATCGTTCCGCCGCGCGATTCGCCGCCGGCGGCGGTCAGCGACCGCGAGTACTTCATGACCGCCGTGCGGACCCGACGCCTCGCGATCTCCGACGTCATTTTCGGACGCCTGTCGTACGTGCCGATCGTCACCATCGCCGTCCCGATCTTCGACGCAGCCGGCGGGGTCGCGGGCGTGGCGGGCGGCTCGCTGGACCTGTCCAAGTTCGAGCGGTTCGTCGAGGCGTTCCGCACGCTGCCTGACGCGCGCATCACCGTGATCGACCAGCACGCCCGCGTGATCTACACGAGCGGCCGGAGCAGTTTCACCGCGCTGCAGAGCGTCGCGCAGGACGATCTCGTGCTCGCGAGCCAGCGGGCTGTCGGCGGCGTCTACCAGTACGAGCGGAAAGTGGAGAACGCCAGCGCGTCCCTGCGGCTCGCGTCGGTCGCGGTGATTGCCCCGACACGCTGGCAGGTGTTCATCGAGCAGCCGCTGGTCAACATCCGGCTGCAGTCCACCGGCTACTACGCGTTCGCGCTCGCGCTGATGCTCCTCGCCTTCGGCGGCGCGGTGCTGGGCGCGCGCGGGTTCGCGCGCACCGTCACGCGCCCGCTCGAGGAAGTCGTCGTCGTGGTGCGGAACATCTCGGCGCACGGGGGGCGCGCCGAGGTAAAGCTGACGAAGGAGCCGCCGGCCGAGATCGCCGCGCTGCTCGAAGACGTCAACAGCATGCAGACGCGCCTGGCCGATTCGTACCGGCAGCTCGAACAGGCGCTCATCCAGCGCGAGCGCCTCAACACGGAGCTGCGCGCCCTCACCGAGGAACTCGATCGCAAGGTGCGCGACCGCACCGTGGAGCTCGTCGCCGCCACGCGCGTCGCCGAAGAAGCGAACCAGGCCAAGAGCGAGTTCCTCGCCAACATGAGCCACGAGATCCGCACGCCGCTCAACGGCATCATCGGCATGACCGAACTCGCGCTCGACACCTCGCTCTCGATCGAGCAGCGCGAGTACCTGACCATGGTGAAGAGCTCGGCCGACGCGCTGCTGAGCATCCTCAACGACATCCTCGACTTCTCGAAGATCGAGATGCGCAAGCTCGAGCTCGAGCAGATCCCGTTCTCGATCCGCGATCATCTCGCCGACCTGCTCAAGCCGCTCGCGTTGCGCGCCGAGCAGAAGGACCTCGAGCTCGTCTGCCACGTCCTGCCCGACGTGCCGAGCGTCGCGGTCGGCGATCCCGGGCGCCTGCGCCAGGTCATCGTCAACCTGGTCGGCAACGCCATCAAGTTCACCGAGCGCGGCCAGATCCTGGTCCAGGTCGAGTCGATGTCGAAGACCGCCGCCGGCATGGTGCTGCACTATTTCGTCAGCGACAGCGGCATGGGCATCCCCGCCGACAAGCAGCGCGCGATCTTCGAGCCGTTCAAGCAGGCCGACGGATCGACGACCCGCCGCTTCGGCGGCACCGGCCTTGGCCTGACCATCTCGTCGACCCTGGTCGAGCTGATGGGCGGGCGGATCTGGGTCGAGAGCGAGCCGCTCGAAGGCAGCACGTTCCACTTCACGGTCAACCTCGGCGTCACCGACGCGCGGCCCGACCCGCCGGCCGTCAACCTCACCGACCTCGCCGTGCTGATCGTCGACGACAACAGCGTCAACCGCCGCGTCCTTCAGGATCTGCTGATCCGGTGGAAGATGCGGCCGACCGTCGCCGACAGCGGCGCGGCGGCGCTGCGCGCGCTGGCCGAGGCCAGCGATCGGCATCAGCCGTTCGCCCTCGTGCTGCTCGACGCCAACATGCCGGAGATGGACGGGTTCGAGGTGGCGCGGCGCATCGGCGCGACCCCGAACCTGGGCAACGCCACGATCATGATGCTCAGCTCGTCGGGCCAGTACGACGAGAGCAACAAGTGCCGCGAGGTCGGCATCGCGACCCACCTCACCAAGCCGGTCGATCAGCGCGAGCTGCTCAGCGCGATCGGCCGCGTGCTCGCGCGCGAGCCGGGACAGCGCGCCGTCCTGCCCTCGTCGATGCTCCCGGCTGAACTGCCCGAGCGGCGCCTGCACGTGCTGCTCGCCGAGGACAACGCGGTCAACCAGCGCCTCGCCGCGAGCCTGCTCGAACGGCGCGGCCATAAGGTGACGATCGCGGCCAACGGCCGCGAGGCGCTGGCCGCGGTCGGCGCCCAGCCGTTCGACGTCGTCCTGATGGACGTGCAGATGCCGGAGATGGGCGGGTTCGAGGCGACCTCCGCGATCCGCGCGCTGGAGACCGAGCGGCACGCGAGCCACCTGCCGATCATCGCGATGACCGCGCACGCGATGAAAGGCGATCGCGAGCGCTGCCTCGCCGCCGGAATGGACGAGTACCTCACCAAGCCGCTCGATCCCCGACAGTTGTGCGCGCTGGTCGAGGCGATGGCCGACGCCGCGCCGGCCGCCGCGCCGCGCGGCGAGCGCTTCACCGTGCCGCTGGAAGTGCTCGCGCGCGTCGGCGGCGACCGCG
>JAYVYV010000490.1:0-2633 GCA_043783985.1 Acidobacteriota bacterium
CGCGCTGGGCATCATGCCCTACATCAGCGCGTCGATCATCCTGCAGCTGCTGACGGTGGTCTGGCCGTACCTCGAGAAGCTGTCGAAGGAAGGCGAGCTCGGACGCCGCAAGATCACCCAGTACACGCGCTACGGGACGATCGTGCTCAGCGTCGTGCAGGCGCTGGGCATCGCGATCTTCCTCGAGCGGCAGACCAAGATCGCCGGCGGGCTGCCGCTGGTCTACCACCCGGGGCTCGCGTTCCGGATGATGGCCGTGCTGACGCTCACGACCGGCACCTGTTTCATCATGTGGCTCGGCGAGCAGATCACCGAGCGCGGCATCGGCAACGGGATGTCGCTCATCATCTACTCGGGCATCGTCGTCGGGCTGCCGCGGGCGGTGCTGCAGATGATCGAGCAGATGCGGACCGGGCAGCTCGGACTGCTGCGCGTGCTGTTCCTGATCGTCTTCATGGCCCTGGTGATCGCCGCGATCGTGTTCGTGGAGCGCGCCCACCGGCGGGTCACGGTGCAGTACGCCAAGCGCGTCGTCGGGCGGCGGATGTACGGCGGGTCGAGCACGCACATCCCGCTGAAGGTCAACACCGGTGGCGTGATCCCGGTGATCTTCGCCTCGTCGATCCTGGCGTTCCCCGCCACCATCGCGCAGGCGTTCCCCGGAAAATATGCGGACGCCGTGTCGCAGCAGCTCGGCCCCGGCATGCCGCTCTACAACCTGCTGTACGTCGCCGGCATCATCTTCTTCGCATATTTCTATACTGCGATCATCTTCAACCCGGATGACGTGGCGGAGAACATGCGGAAGTACGGCGGGTTCGTGCCGGGCATCCGGCCGGGCAAACGGACGGCGGAGTACATCGACACGATTCTGGCGCGCATCACGCTGGCGGGCGCGATCTACCTCGCGATGATCGCGCTGCTGCCGAACTTCCTGATCAGCGGGTTCCGGGTCGCGCCGATCCCGTTCGTCGGCGAATGGCTCGACGCGGCGCTCCCGAAGTTCATCACCGAAGGCCTCAACGTCCCGTTCTTCTTCGGCGGCACGTCGCTGCTGATCGTGGTCGGCGTGGCGATGGACACCGTGCAGCAGGTCGAGTCGCAGTTGATCATGCGGCACTACGACGGCTTCATGAAGAAGTCGCGGATTCGCGGGCGGAGGGCGTGACGAGTCGTTCGAGTTTCGTGGTTCGGCGTTCGCCGTTACGAACGACGCACGACGAACGACGCAACGACGAACGTCGTTGACGATATGTCTCTGAATCTGCTGATGCTGGGGCCGCCGGGCGCGGGAAAAGGCACGCAGGCCGAACGCTTCGCACAGGCGCGGAGGATCCCCAGGATCTCGACGGGGGACATCCTGCGCGAGGCCGTGCATGCGGGGACCGAGATCGGCCGGCGCGCCAAGGCGGTCATGGATCGCGGCGAGCTGGTCGGCGATGAGGTGATGATCGGGATCGTGCGCGAGCGGCTGGAGCGGCAGGACGCGAGGGGCGGCTTCGTCCTCGACGGGTTCCCTCGGACGGTCGCGCAGGCGTCGGCGCTGGACGGCATCATGGCCGAGCGCGATCCGCTGATCGTGGTCGACATCGTCGTGCCGGAAGCCGAGCTCGTCCGGCGGCTGGGGACGCGGATGATTTGCGACGACTGCGGGACGGGCGCGCCGGTCGGCAGCGCGGTCGGCGCCGCGTGCGTCAAATGCGGCGGGAAGCTGGTGCAGCGAGCGGACGACAACCAGGCGGTCGTGTTGGAACGCCTGAAGGTGTACCACCGGCAGTCCGAGCCGCTCGTCGAGTACTACCGCGTGCGGCCGACGTTCCGCTCGATCGACGGGGCGCAGCCGCCCGACCGCGTGGCGGCGGATCTGGCGTCGGCGATCGCGGCGGCCGGCGCCGCCGCGGGAGCGCAAGGGTGATCGTCTGCCGGTCGGCGGAGGAACTCAAGCGGATGCGCGAAGCCGGCCGGCTGGTCGGCGACGTGCTCACCGAGCTCGCGGCCCGCGTCGCGCCCGGTGTGACGACGGCGGATCTGGACGAGCTGGCGGAGAAGCGGATTCTGAAGGCCGGCGCGACGCCGGCATTCAAGGGGTATCACGGGTACCCGGCGACGATTTGCGCGTCGATCAACGAAGAGGTGATCCACGGGATCCCCTCGGGCCGCCGGGTGTTGAACGAGGGCGACGTGATCTCGATCGACGTCGGCGCCTCGCTCGACGGCTACTTCGGCGACAGCGCGATCACGCTGGCCGTCGGCAGGGTGTCGGAGGAAGCGGCGACGCTGTTGCGGGTCACCGACGAGTCGCTCTACAAGGCGATCGAGGCGGTGAAGCCGGGCGGACGGGTGTCCGACATCGGCCACGCGGTGCAGGTCCACGTGGAGGCGTACGGGTTTTCGGTCGTGCGCGAGTTCGTAGGGCACGGCATCGGGCAGAAGATGCACGAGGAGCCCCAGGTGCCCAATTACGGCGAGCCGGGGCGCGGGCCGCGGCTGGCCGAGGGCATGGTGCTCGCGATCGAGCCGATGGTGAACGCCGGGAAGCCGGCGGTGAAGGTGCTGGCGGACGGGTGGACCGCGGTGACGCGCGACGGCAGCCTGTCGGCGCACTTCGAGCACACGGTGGCGGTGACGGCGGA
>JAYVYV010000491.1:0-19021 GCA_043783985.1 Acidobacteriota bacterium
CATGCAGTCGCGGTCACCGTCACCGCAGGCGTCGTCGCCGAAGTCGACCGGACAGCGCGCGGCGCGCGCCATCACGAGACGCAGGCCGCGGCGGCCATGCGTCCGCCGCGCGCGCGAGAACATACGCCGACTCCGTGATGACGCACGCGTCCGCGGATTATACTGACGCGACTTGGACCGGGTCGCCTGCATGGACATTGATCGCGCGTTTCTCGCGGAACTGAGACGGATTGTGGGCGACGCGGGGGTCCTGGAGGACGCGCTCGATCTCCTGACGTACGAGTGCGACGCGCTCCCCCACCTGCGCCAGACGCCTGCGGCCGTCGCGCTCCCTTCGACAGCCGCGGAGGTCCAGGCTGTCGTGCGACTGTGCGCGCGCGCGGGCGTGGCGTTCGTCGCCCGCGGCCACGGCACCGGCCTGTCGGGTGGCGCCCTGCCGGTGGCCGGCGGCCTCGTCATCGCCCTCGGGCGTCTCAACCGCGTCCTCGACGTCGACATTCCGAACCAGCGGGTCACGGTGGAGCCGGGCGTCACCAATCTCGACATCACGAAGCAGGTCGCGCCCCACGGCTACTACTACGCGCCGGACCCATCGAGCCAGCAGGTCTGCTCAATCGGCGGCAACGTCGCGGAGAACTCCGGCGGCGCGCACTGCCTCAAGTACGGCTTCACGGTTCACCACGTGCTGGGCGTCGAGGCCGTGCTGCCCAACGGCGATCTCGTGCACCTCGGCGGCACGCTGGTGGACACGCCCGGACCGGATCTGCTGGGGCTCGTCGTCGGATCGGAAGGCACCCTAGCGGTCGTCACGAGCGTGACCGTCAGGATTCTCCGGCGCCCCGAGACGGTGCAGACGCTGCTCGCCGCATTCGACACGATCGACGCGGGCGGCGCGGTGGTCTCCGACATCATCGGCGCCGGCATCATTCCCGCGGCCGTGGAGATGATGGACTCGCTCGCGATCCGCGCGGCGGAGGCGGCGGTGCATCCCAATTTCCCCGACTCGGACACCGTGCTCATCGTCGAGCTCGACGGCCCCGCGGCCGAGGTGACCGCGCTATTCGAGATCGTCGTCCAGATGTGCCGGCGCCACGGCTCGACGACGGTCGAGGTCGCGCAGACCGACGAGCAGCGCGCGCGCATCTGGCGCGGGCGGAAAGCGGCCTTCGCCGCGATGGGACGCGTGTCGCCGAACTACTACGTCCAGGACGGCGTCGTCCCGCGCACGAAGCTGCCGGAGGTGCTGAATCGCATCCGCGCGCTCGAAGCGCGATCGGGGCTGCGGATCGGCAACGTCTTCCACGCGGGCGACGGCAACCTGCACCCGTTGATCTGCTACGACGAGCGGATCCCGGGTCAGTCCGACGCCGCCGTCGAGGTCGCGGCCGAGATTCTGTCCTACTGCATCGAAGCCGGCGGTTCGCTGACCGGCGAACATGGGATCGGCGCCGACAAGTCGCAATACATGCCGACGATGTTCTCGCCGGACGATCTGGCGCTGATGCAGCGGGTGCGCGCGGTGTTCGATCCACGCGGCCTGTGCAACCCCGGCAAGGTGTTCCCAACCCCGCGGATGTGCGGCGAGGTGCCGGGCCCATACCGCCGTCACCCGGCGGAAGCGGCCGGACTCGCCGAGCGCATGTGACCGAGATCATCGAGCCCGCGAGCGCCGAGGCCGTCGCCGACGCGCTGAAGCGCGCGTCTGAGGCGCGGCAGTCGATCGTCATCCGCGGCGCGGACACCAAGAGCGGCTGGGGCCGGCCGGCCGGACGCATCGACGCGGTCCTCGACATGAGGCGGATGAACCGCATCCTCGCGCACGAGCATGGCGACATGACGGCGACCATCGAGGCGGGCGCGACCCTGCGCGACGTCAACCGGGCGCTCGCGGTTCACGGACAGACGCTGCCGCTCGACCCGCCGTTCGCCGATCGCGCCACCATCGGCGGGCTGCTGGCGACCAACGACAGCGGTCCGCTGCGCCATCGCTACGGTACGCCGCGCGATCTCGTGATCGGCGTCCAGCTCGCGACCACCGACGGCGTGCTCTCGAAAGCCGGCGGCCGGGTCGTGAAGAACGTCGCCGGGTACGATCTGTCGAAGCTGATCGCCGGGTCGTTCGGCAGCCTCGCCGCGATTGTCAGCGCCACGTTCAAGCTCGCGCCGCTGCCGGCCGCGTCGAAGACCATGAAGATCGGCGTGCGCGATGCCGCCGCCGTCGGCGACATCGTCCGGACGATGATGGCGGGTCAGCTCGAGCCGGTGGCGTTCGAAATTGTCGTTCCAACGACGACCGCCGAGCGACGAACGCCGAACGTCTGCGAGGCTCTCCTCCGCTTCGCCTCGCTGCCTGCGGTGGTGGATGCGCAGATCGAGCAGGCCGCGGCAGGCCTGAAGGCCAGCACGACGTCCCTCGACGTGTTCGAGGGCGGCGCCGAACGGGCGCTCTGGGAGGCGCACGCGACCGAGATTTGGGATCGGCCTGGCGCGATCGTCCGCGCCAGCTGGCTCCCGGCGGACATCGCGGCAGGACTCAGGGAGCTCGCGGGCCTGACGGCATGCGCCACACATGGCGGCGGCGACGCCGCGTCCGGCGGCAGCGAGCTTGCCGGCCGCGCGGCGATCGGCGCGGGACTGATCCGCATCGACGGCGACATGTCGGCGCAGGCGGAGAGCATCCAGCAGCTTCGCGCGTCTCACGTGTTCGGAAACGTCGTGATCGTGCGCGGATCCCGAGAGCTGAAGGCGCGCGTCGACGTCTGGGGATCACACGGCGACCGTCAGCCGCTCTTCGATTCGCTGAAGCGCGCGTTCGATCCCAACGGCGTGTTGAACGCGGGGCGGGGACCTCTATGAACCGCGATCGCTCGCCGGAGCCTGGCGCGGGCGCCGCGACAACGGACACGGGAGGCGCGTTCGATACCGATCATCCCCCCGATCGGGGTCTGATCGACACGTGCGTCCACTGCGGCTTCTGCCTGCCCTCGTGTCCCACCTATGTCCTCTGGGGCGAGGAGATGGACTCGCCGCGCGGCCGCATTTACCTGATGAAGGCGGCGCTGGACGGACGCGCGGAAATGACGCCGGCGTTCGTGAACCATTTCGACGCGTGCCTGGGCTGCATGGCGTGCGTGACGTCGTGTCCGTCCGGTGTGCAATACGCTCCGCTCATCGAAGCCACGCGCGCACAGATCGAGCGGCGCCATCCGCGATCGTTGGCCGACCGCCTCTTCCGCGGCGCGATCTTCGCGGTGTTTCCGTTCCCATCCCGCCTGCGCATCGCGCTCGCGCCGTTGGTCCTGTTACAACTCGCAGCGCGGGCGCTAAGGGCACGCCGAACGCCGAACGCCGAACGACGAACGCCGAACGCCGAACGTCGAACGTCGAACGCCGAACGACGAACGTCGTTGCTGACGCGCCTTCGCGCCATGCTCGCGCTCGCGCCGGACGTGGCGTGGGGGTCGCTGTTCGCGTCGGTGCCCGCGCGGACGCCGGCCGCCGGCACGCCGCGGTTGACCGTGGGCCTGCTGACCGGCTGCGTGCAGCGCCTGGTCTTCCCGAACGTGAACGCGGCGACCGTCCGCGTCCTGTCCGCCGAAGGGTGCGACGTGCTCGCGCCGCCAGATCAGGGCTGCTGCGGCGCGCTGGCACTGCATGCCGGCCGCACCGATGAGGCGCGCGCGTTTGCGCGGCGCACCATCGAGGTCTTCGAGCGCGCCGGCGTCGAGCGGATCGCGGTCAACGCCGCCGGCTGCGGATCGTCGATGAAAGAGTACGGACAGCTGCTGGCGGACGATCCTGCATGGGCGGAACGCGCGCGCGCGTTCTCGGCGCGCGTCCGCGACGTCACCGAGATCGTCTCCGAGTTGGGCACGGCTCAGGCGCCACGCCACCCGCTCGCGCTTCGCGTCGCCTATCACGACGCGTGTCATCTGGCGCACGCGCAGGGCGTCCGCCAGCCGCCGCGCGATCTCCTGCGCTCGATCCCCGGCGTCGAGATCCTGCCGTTCGCGGAACAGGAGATCTGCTGCGGGAGCGCCGGCATCTACAACCTGGTCGAGCCCGACGCTGCGCGTGATCTCGGCGACCGAAAGGCCGCGCACATCGACGCGGCCGGCCCCGACCTCATCGCCACGGCAAATCCGGGCTGCATGCTGCAGATGGCGGCCGCCTCCGCTCGCCTCGGCCGCCGCAGGCCTATTTATCACCCCATCGAAATCCTGGACGCCTCCATCCGCGGCGCAGACGCCAAGCACCTGCTCGACATCTGATCACATCAACCCGCGGTTCAACAACACGGCATTCCAGGCGTTCAACCCGTTCACCACCACGCCGGCGCGCGGCGTGAACTGGGACTACAGCCCGACGTTCGGACAGCCCGCGGCGTTCGACGACTACCAGGCGGCGCGGCTGTTCAGCTTTTCGGTCGGCGTGCGCTTCTGAGGACGGACGCATCGCCGACAGAGATGGTGACGTCGCCGGCCTGTCCGAAGTCACGGACAAGCCTGTCTACGGCGGACGACGGAATCCTGGCGCACGCGCGGTCCACGACATCAGTCAACTCACACGCGCGCTGAGAGATAGCGGCAGCGCGGCGGATCGCAGCGCTGGCACCCCGATTGCTCATCCTTATGACGCCAGCGCCTTTTCTCGCTCGAGGATGCTCCGTGCGCCCATATCAACGTTTCGTCATGTTCTGCGCTCTCGCCGTGCTGGTGCTGGTCGGATCAGCGGCCACCGGCGAGGCCCAGGGTCGCCGCGGACGCGGCCACGTCGTCGTGGCCGGCGGCGGCTACTACTCGCCGTATTACGATCCCTTTTTCTTTGGAGACCCGTGGTTCGGTTACCAGTATCCGTACCCGATGCGACCGTACGGCTACAGCACGTACGAGCCGGAGGCGTCGGTCCGTCTCGAGGTGAAGCCGAAGGACGCCGGGGTCTACGTGGACGGCTACTACGCGGGCATCGTCGACGACTTCGACGGCGCGTTCCAGCGGCTGCGCGTCGAGCCGGGCGAGCACGAGATCGAACTGTGGCTCGACGGCTACCGGACGGTGCGGCAGAAGGTCTACCTGACACCGGACAATACCTTCCGCCTCAGGTTCCAGATGGAACGGCTCGCGGCCGGCCAGCAGTCTGAACCGAAGCCGCAGCCGATCGATCCGCCGCAGGGGGGCAACCAGCCGCGCATGCAGCCGCCGATGCAGCAGCCCATGGGCCGCGGACCGGTGGGACGCCGCATGCCGCCGCAGCAGGGGCCGCCGCAACGGCAAGCGCCGGACGACCCGCGGGGCGGGCCGGACAACCCGCGCGCCCGCGCGGGGAACGCGACCTACGGCACGCTCGCGATCAAGGTGCAGCCGGGCGACGCCGAGGTGTCGATCGACGGAGAAAACTGGCGCGGTCCCGGCGGTCAGGATCGGCTGACGGTGGACGTCTCGGAAGGGTCGCACTCCGTCGAGATCCGCAAATCGGGTTACCGCACGTATGTCACGCAGGTCGACGTTCGCCGCGGGCAGACGACGCCGCTGAACGTCAGCCTGCGGGGAGAACAGTGATTCTTTGACCGGCGGCGGTCGATAGCAGAAGGGACGGAGGAGCGGGTGCGATCTCCCGTTCCGTTCGTCTCCTTCGTGCCCGGTTAGCGCGCCTCCGTTCCCGGTTAGAATGAGAGCCGCGTGGCCCTCATGAGCTGGCGCCGTCTCCTCACCGCTCTGCTTTCCGCGATTCCCCTCTCCATCGCCACCGCTGCGCTCGCCCAGATCGGACAGGAGCAAGCACCACGTCCGCGCATCTGGGTCGGCGGCGGCGGGTACGGACGATTCAGCCGGGAGGCGCCGAAATGGGCGACCCGCGAGGACTTCGACGGCCGCTTCAATTTCTGCCGAGGCTACTACACGAGCAACCGGCCCGAGGACGGCGGCCAGGGATGGCGCACCGACTATCCGGGAGCGGACAACAACTTCTCCGTTCGCCTCGGCGAGCTGTCGTTGGTCCGCGTCAAGATGAAGCCGGACGGCCAGCCCGACAACGTGGTCGTCCGCCTGACCGACCCGTTGCTGTATCGCTGCCCGTTTCTCTACATGGAGGACGTCGGCACCGCTCGCTTGAGCGACGACGAGGTGTCGCACCTTCGATCGTACTTGTTGAAGGGCGGTTTCCTCGAGGTCGACGACTTCTGGGGCACGGCGGCGTGGAACCAGTGGGCGGACGAGATCGGACGCGTGTTGCCGCCAGCGCAGTACCCGATCTTCGACATCCCGGCCGATCACGCGGTGCTGCACTCGCTCTACGATGTGAAGGAAGTCGAGCAAGTGTCGAACATCCGTTTCTGGATGGCGACCGGCAGCGTCTCGGAGCGCGCCTATATGAACGACAGCCCGCACGTGAACTTCCGCGGGATCCAGGACGCGCACGGCCGGCTGATGGTGGTGATGGCGCACAACACCGACATCCCGGATACCTGGGAGCGCGAAGGCGAGAGCAAGGAATACTTCGAGCGGTTCTCGCCGAACGGCTACGCCGTCGGCGTCAACATCATGATCTACGCGATGACGCACTGATCCCGTTCGCGCGAGCACACACACCCGCATGACATCCAACAACGCCGTAACCGAGGTGGTCGAGGCCGAAGGCCACCTCATCGACTCCCAGCTCATGAACGCCATGTTCGACACCGTGGTGCGCCACGACGCGGCGTTCGACGTGCTCGAATTCCGCGTCGGCCGGACCAACGACGAGCCGTCGTTCGTCTCGATGCGCGTCACGGCGAAGGCTCCCGCCGCGTTGACCGAGGTCCTCGAGGACCTGATCGGGCTTGGCTGCCGGGTGGCTCGGGCCGAGGACGCGCACGTCGTGCCGGCCGACCGCGACGGCTGCGCGCCCGAGGATTTCTACTCGACCACCAACCATCAGACCTCGGTCCGTCTGGCCGGAGAATGGGTGAAGGTCGAGCGGCAGCGCATGGACGCCGCGATCGTAATCGAGGGCACGCAGCCGATCTGCCGCAAGCTTCGCGAGATCCGACGCGGAGACGCCATCGTCTGCGGCATCCACGGGATCAAGATCGTCCCCGAGTTCCAGGAGCGCGACCGCCACGGCTTCGCGTTCATGACGAACGAGATCTCGTCCGAGCGCCGCGTCGAAGTCGGCGTGTCGCGCATCGCCGCGATGATGCGCGCGGCGAAACAGGCCGGCGATCGCATCGCGTTCGTCGCCGGGCCGGTCGTCATCCACACCGGCGGCGGCGCCTACTTCTGCGACCTCGTCCGCGGCGGCTACGTCGACGTGCTGCTGGCGGGCAATGCGCTCGCGGTGCACGACGTCGAGCAGGCGCTCTACGGCACGTCGCTCGGCGTCGACATGGAGAGCGGGCGCTCGATCGAGGGCGGCCACCGCCATCACATGCGCGCCATCAACGCGATGTACCGCGCGGGCGGCCTGCGCGCCGCCGTCGAGCGCGGCGTCCTGACATCGGGCGTGATGTTCGAATGCATCCGCCGGAACGTCGACTACGTCCTCGCGGGCAGCATCCGCGACGACGGCCCTCTGCCGGACACGGTGATGAACCTGGTCGAGGCCCAGGACCGCTACACCGAGGCGCTGCAGGGCGTGAAGCTGGTGCTCGTGCTGTCGACGATGCTGCACGGGATCGGCGTCGGCAACATGCTGCCGGCCTGGGTGCGGCTGGTGTGCGTGGACATCAACCCGGCGGTCGTCACCAAGCTCGCCGATCGCGGATCGTCGCAGACGATCGGGATCGTCACCGACGTCGGCCTGTTTCTGCGGCAGCTGGCGTCCGCGCTGCACGAATGATCCGTACGTTCAGATCCTTTTGAGCTCACCGGCGCCGCAGGCCATCAACGCGCGCTCGAGCGCCGGCAGGTTCGCTTCGGAGGGGTTCTGCACCCCGATGAGAATCTTCCCGTCGGTCACCGCCTGGTCGTAGAACGCCGGCATCCGGCCGGGAAGCTTCGCCGTGACAAGCAGCGTGATCACCGTGGCGAGGATCGCCCCCAGCATGGTCGACTCGAAGATCACGATCAGGTTGGGCCACCAGGCGACAATCGGCATGTTGCCGGTCTGCAGCGGCCACGCGAGCTCGGTCATGCGCGTCAGCCAGGTCGAGAAGATCAGGCCGGCCGCGCCGCCGGCACACGCGATGTACCACAGCCACGTCGCCTTGTCCCGCTGGGCGAAGGCGTGTTCCTCGAACGGCTCGCCGGACATCACGATGATGTCGGCGGCGGCGGCGCCGGCCGCGTGGAGGCCGTTGACGGCGCGCTGCGCCGAGCCGGGATCCGCATACAACGCGTAGACCACGCTCATGGATGCGCCTTTCCGAGCACATGGTCGGTGCGTTCCAGAGGAGTCTCGTGGAGGTCCTGCTCGCCGACCTTGAGCTCCCAGATCGAGATGATCGGCACGAACTTGGCGAACAGCGTGTAGAGCAGACACATCGCCGCGAACGTGGAGATCGTAATCAGGATTTCGACCGGCCTCGGGCGATACGTGCCCCACGAGTACGGCAGGTATTTGTGCCCCAGCGAGGGGACGACGATCAAGAAGCGCTCGAGCCACATGCCGACGAGCACGCCGAACGACGCGGTGACGCAGCCGGCAATCGTCCGCAGCTTCCTGATCGAGAGGATCGTCACCGGGATGACGAAGTTGACGACGACCATCGTCCAGTAGAGCGGCGCGAAGGATCCCTTTTGCGTGACGCGCAGGACGGTGATCTCCGCCGATTCGTTGCCGTACCAGACCGTGAGCCGTTCGGCGAAGACGAAGTAGCCCCACAGCAGGCTCATCATCAGGAGCAGCTTGCCCAGGTTCTGGAAGTGCACCGGGTGCAGATACGCCTCGAGGTGGAGGAACCTGCGCAGCGCGGCCATCGCGATGATCAGGCCGGCGATGCCGCTGAAGATCGCGCCCGCCACGAAATACGGGCCGAACATCGTCGAGTGCCACATCGGCACCGGCGCCATCGAGAAGTCGAACGAGACGATCGTGTGCACGGACACGGCCACGGGAATGATCGCGATGGCCATGATCGACATCGCCGACTCGAGGCGGTGCCACTGCTTCGGCGTCCCCTGCCAGCCGAGCGCGAGCGCGCCGTAAATACTTCGGCGCGTGCCGGTGGTGCGATCGCGCACGAGCGCGAAGTCCGGAATCATCGGCAGAACGAGGAACAGCACGCTGCCGGTGAGGTAGGTCGTGATCGCGAAGAAGTCCCACACGAGCGGCGACCGGAAGTTCGGCCAGATCAGACGGCTGCTCGGGTACGGCATCAGCCAGAAGAACAGCCACGGCCGGCCCAGATGGATGATCGGAAACAGCGCGCCGATCATCAGCGCGAACGCCGTGATCACTTCCGCGCAGCGCGTCACGGGGCGCCGCCAGCCCGCGTTGACCAGACGCAGAATCGCCGAGATCAGCGTGCCGGCGTGGCTGATCCCGATCCAGAACACGAAGTTCGTGATGTAAAAGGCCCAGAAGATCGGGTTGTTGATCCCGGTCACGCCGAAGCCGTTGTACATCTGGTAGGCCCAGGTGCCAAGGCCCATGAGGACGATGCCGCCGAGGAAGGCGACGAGGGCGTAGAAGCGCCACGTCGTCTCCAGCAGCGGCCGGAGGAGATCGTCGCTGATCCGACGGGACGAGGCTTCGCTCATGCCTGCGTCTGCCGCTCGAGATAGGTGACCTTGGGGAGGGTGCCGAGATCCTCGAGCAGCTTGCCGCCGCGCGCCGATCGCGACAGCCGCGAGACCTCGCTCTCCGGATCGTTCAGGTCGCCGAACACCATCGCGCGCGCCGAGCACGACTGCACGCAGGCCGGCTTCACGTCGCCGTCCTTCATCTCGCGCTTCTCGGCCTTCGCGTCGATCGACGCGGCGTGGATCCGCTGGACGCAGAACGTGCACTTCTCCATCACGCCGACCTCGCGGACCGACACGTCCGGATTCAGCTGGAGGTGCAGCGGCTTGGGCCACTGCGGATTGAAGAACTCGAAGAAGCGGACGTTGTACGGGCAGGCGTTGGCGCAGTACCGCGTGCCGATGCAGCGGTTGTACACCTGCGCGTTCAGCCCCTCAGCCGTGTGATGGCTCGCGTACGTCGGGCACACGGGCTCGCACGGCGCGGCGTCACACTGCTGGCACATGACGGGGCGGAACTTCAATCGCACGTCGGGAAAATCCCCTTCCCAGTACCGCTCGACGCGCAGCCAGTGCATGGCGCGTCCGCGCGCCGCCTGCTCCGGGCCGACGGTCGGGATGTTGTTCTCTGCGTGGCAGGCGGTCACGCATGCGCCACACCCCGTGCACGTGTCGAGATCGACGGCCATTCCCCAGCGGTGTGGCATCAGCGTGCCTCGCCTTCGTATGGATGTTCGCGCATTTCACCCGCAAACATGATCAGGCGTCCGTCGCCTTCACCCACGCGCGTGATCGTCACGCGCGTCGCGGCCCAGGCCAGCGCGCCGGTTTCCGGTTCGGTCGAGGGCGCGAGAATCGCGATCGGGTTCACGCCCCGCCCGCTGGCGTAGCGGGTGAAGGTCTCGTGCCCCTGCCCGACCGGCATCGCGACGATGTCGGGCGCGATGCCAGGGAAAATCATCACCGGCGCGCGCACCGTCCCCTGCGACGAGGTGACGTCCACCAGATCGCCCTGCGCGATCCGCAGCCGCTCCGCGGTCTGCGGGTTGATCTCCACCCAGCTGCTCCACATCGCCGACGTCAAGGGATCGGGCATCTCCTGCAGCCACGGCAGGTGTGCGCTCGATCCGTCGCCGAACTGCAGCGACGCGTACGGAAGGAGGTGGAAGGGGTGGGTCGCCGCGTCGCCATCGAACTGCGGCTCCGCGAACCGGATTGCGGATTGCGGGGTGCGGATTGCGGATTGGATTGTGGACTGCGGATTGAGTGTGGATTGCGGATTAGTGACCGTGGGCTGGGACGTCGCGAGCTCTTCCGCCGTCTTCCACGGCAGCGCGATCGGCGCTTTCAGCTTTCCCGCCACCTCGATCAGCACGTCCGCCGTCGCGCGGGTCTGATACAGCGGCTTCATCACCGGGCCGGCGGCCGTCGCGACCGCTTCCATCGACCCCGACTCCGGCGCGCTGTCGACCCACGACTCGAGGAACGAATGATCGGGCAGAATCAGGTCCGCCAGGTGGCTCGTGTCGTCGAGGAAGCTGCCGAAGCTGGCGATGAACGGGATGGCCGCCAGCGCCTCGCGCACCTTCCACGCTTTCGGCGCGTCGAAGACAGGATTCGCGTCGGCGAGGAGGAGGACCTTCACCGACGCCAGATCCTGGGATTTCAGGTTTCTGACTTCAGATTTCAGACTTTGGGGCGTGAAGTAGATGCCGCCCGGCTGACCGACGCTGCCGAGCAGCGTGTTCAGCGCGTTGACGGCCAGGGCGTGGAACAGACCGTTGGTGTGCGCGAGCGGCGGACCGCCGACGAGCGCGACGGCAGGCTGTCGCTCAACGAGCGTGCGCGCCAGCCGTTCGATCTTTTTCGCCGGGACGCCGGTGATTGCCTCAACGCGTGCCGGCGTGTAGTCCGGCAGGCCGGCGGACCAGCCTTCGATCGCGCCGCCCGCGCGCCCGGCGTCGGCCGGCCGCAGCTTCTCCGCGAGCATGACGTGCGCGAGGCCGAGCGCGAGCACGCCCTCGGTGCCGGGCTTCACCGGCACCCACTCGTCCGCGCTGCCGCCGGTGAGCGACATGCGCGATTCGACCTGGACGAATGCGCCCCGCCGGCCCGGACGGCCCTGGCGCATCGCGCCATACGCGGCGCTCTGCGCCACCGGCGAGTTCCAGGTGCCGAGGAAATCGGCGCCAAAACTGACGGCAAAGGAGGACCGCGCGAAATCGATCGTCGGCAGTTGCTCGTGACCGAAGCTGATCAAGTTGGCGCGCCGCAGCACGTCGTCGCCGAAGAGCTCGTGCGTGAGTGGTGATCCGGCGCCGAACCCTTTCAGGAATTCCGCCGCGAGCGCCGTCCGGCGGCCCCGGTGCGGGCGCGTGAGGAACGCGAGCGACTGCTGACCGTTGGCAGCGGCCAGCGTGTCCAGCTGCGCGGTCAGCTCGGCGATGGCTTCGTCCCAGCCGATCTCCTTGAACTCGCCGGCGCCGCGCGCGCCGGTCCGCTTCAGCGGGTGCGTCAGGCGATCGGGGTGATACGTGATCTGGATCGACGCCTGCCCCCGCGCGCAGAGCCCGCCCTGGCTGATCGGATCCTTCGCGTTCCCCTCGAGCTTCTTCGCCACGCCCATCTTCACGACACCGGCCTGCCCGTTGCGTGTCGTCTCGACGTCGGCTTCCATCACTCGCACGTTCATCCCGCAGCCGGCCGCGCACAGCGGGCACACGCTCGGCTTCCATTCCGCGACTCCGGGGACGAGGTCCTCGTCGGGCACGAAGCGAATCAGCTGGTGCTCCGGGTTGCCGCAACCGGCAAGCGTCGCGCTCGTCCCCGTGACCGCCGTGAGCTTGATGAACTCTCTACGATCCATGCTCAATGCTCTGTTGCCGAATCGGGCAGGCCGGGTCGGTCTGGTCGGTGCGCACCGGCCTGCCCCACCAGCCCTCGCGACCCACCTGACCTAGAAGTGACACGTCAGACAGTCATTCGACGCATTCTTCGCCTTATGACAGTTCACGCAGAAACCCATGCTGTGATCGACCGAGCGCTCCGCGACCGTCTGCTTGGCGACGTCGCCGTGGCACGTCGAGCAGTCGACGCTGGCGCGGATGTGCGGCGCATGGTTGAAGCGCACGTGCGCCTCGCGCGTGAAGCCGTACACGCGCTGCCACGGAATCTCGAGCCCCTTCTCCGAGTAGCCGGTCACCTGCTTGATCAGCGGCTTGTCGGTCGCGATCTGGCTGTGGCAGATCATGCAGGTCTTCACGCTCGGAATCCCGGCGATCGGCCCTTTGTCCGCGCTCTCGTGGCAATCGGCGCAGACGGCCTTCTTGTCGATGTGCGTCTTGTGAGGAAACGGAATCGGCTGGACCGCCGCCGGGCGGATGGCGAAAAAGTCGCGGGCCGCGTCTCCCGTCGTCCGGTGCGCGGGGGTGAACACCGGCGAGGAATCCTGCGCGGGCCGAGGGCCGCACGCGGCGGCGCTCAGCACGCACAGGGCGACGAGCCAGCGCATTACTTCGCCTGCAGGCTCCGGAGGTAGTTCACCACGTTCCAGATGTCCGACTCGGTCATCTTCGCCTTGTAGCCCTTCATCTCGAACTTCGGGCCGGCGCCGTCGCGGATGACCATGAAGATCTCGCCGTCGGTCGACCCGCGATCCCACTTGTCGTCGGTGAGATTCGACGGGTGCGTGCCTTCAGGCGCCATCGGGCCGTTGCCCTTGGCGTCGGCGCCATGACAGAACCGGCAGTTCTTCTGAAACGCCGCCTGCCCCGCCTTGATCGATGCCGGCGACGAGGCGACCGGGTTCTTCATCTTCTTGCCTTCCGGGCTTCCGCCCGGATTCTGCGCGCCCACCGTGACGGTCATGAGCGCGATGCAGGACAGCGCGAGCGCAGGAATGAGAGCAGTCGATACGCGACGCATGATGAATGACTTCTCCTTATTGAGGCCGGCTGGCAGGTTCGGTGTGGTGATTCTCACACACCTGTGGGGTGACTGCAACGGGTCCATGACGCCCTTCGGGAAACTTCTTCGGGACCGGAGCATCGCGAGCGCGAATGCTCAGCGGACGACGACGATGGTCACTTCCTCGTCCGCGACCAGCGCGCCGTCGTCGGCGCGGCATCGCAGGACGTAGGTGCCGGGCTCGGAGAACGTCACCTGGACCGGCTGCAATCCGTCGGCGGGCAGCTTGGGCGCCGCCCAGACCGGCGCCCAAGGCGAGTTCGCGCCGGCGCGCGTGTCCTCCCAGGCCTTGACCTGCGGCGGATCGAAGGTCGCCGTCGCGCCCGCCGGCCCGCGGTACACGAACCAGGATACGTGCAGCCCGAGGTTCTTGCCCACGGTGATGCGGGACGGCGGCGACATCGACGGGTTTCTCACCTGCGCGGCCAGCACCGGATCATCGGCAAGACGCTTCTGTAGCGCTGCGAGGGCCGCGAATGACGGTGGCTGCCGGCGCTTCGGGATACCGTCGTCCTTGACCTCGCTGACGACGGTGATCGGCGCGCCAGTTTTTGCGGTGCGCGCCTTGAGCTCCTGAATATGGACGGACGGCGGATGGTTGCCGCGCACTTCCGGGCTGCTCGTGCCGGCGCCGAGCGCGCCCGTCTCCGACGCCTTGACGACGTCGTCCACCACGTAGTCGGGACGAAGCGTCGCGTAGGCTTTCTCGGTCTTGCCGTGGGTCGTGAGGGTCCAGATCAGCTCGTCCTTCTCGGTGAAGCCGGCCGGCACCTTGACCCTGAACACGAACCGGTTGCGCCGCGGCAGGAAATGCGTGGGCTGCCCCTGGTCGGCGCCGCCCACGCTGAAGCCGTTGTCGGCACCGACCGGGACGTCGATCTCTTCTTCCCAGTTCCGGTTCATGTATCCGAACAGGAAATACCTCGCCCCGTCGGCGCCCTGTTCCCATCCTTCGTACGCGGGTGAGATGTTCTGGCCCCGCGTGTAGGACAGCGACTGCGCGCCCGCCGCTGGCGCGAGCAGGACGAGCGCAACACCCATCCGCAATCCAATCCGCAATCCGCAATCCACAATCGGCAATCCGCGCACGCCCACGCCGCTCTTCACTGCTGCTGCGCTCCCGCGACAGTCTTGGCCGGCGGCGGCATGACGAGGCACAACGGGCAGCCGATGACGGTGTCGTTCTTGGTGAGGTGCAGCTTCTCGCGGCGCTTGGCCATCTCGTCGGCGAACTGCTCGTCGGTCAGCGTGACGCGCATGCCGAGGTCGATGAACATGTTCGCCACCGAGCGGTTGCCCGACCCCTGCCAGTTGCGCGGGTCCGGCACGTTCTTGTTGGTCGGCGAATTGTCCATGTAGCCCACGATGTGCAGGATGGTGCCTTTGGGCAGCAGCGGCGATGAGTCGTCTGTGTAGTCGTAACCGCGCACCCAGTTGTGGTCGTAGCCGACGCAGTTCAGCGTCTGGATGTTGTAGCCCCAGATCGCTTCGAGGCACATGCGCGCTCCCGGCGCGTGGAGGTGCGGCTCGAACGAGATGATCTTGGTGTTCTGCTGGAGGACGGTGTAGGCGTGCAGCTGCTGGTTCGCTTCCATGCCGCGGATGTCGATGTCGACCCCGTTGCCGAGACCGAAGACCGCGCGCTTGTAGGTCGGGGTGTAGCCCTTCGGCATCAGCTTGAAGCCGATTTCGAGGTGCGCCTTGGTATCGCGCCCGTTCGAGTGCATGTGGACGGAGTCGGACACGATGCTCGAGCCCGCCTTGAGCAGGCGCGCCGACTTGGGATCGAAGAAGTCGGCGTTGCGGCCAACCTCGTGCACCGGCCAGTTGACGGCCTCTTCGTCGAGGACGAACGACAGCGCATCGGGCGGACCGTCACCGGCTTTGGCGGGGTCGATCACCTGCGTGCGCCAGATCATGTGGTGGAACACGAAACGGCCGCCGACCGTCGCGCGGCCCCGATCGGAGCGCGAATCGACGTCGTTCACTTCCTTGATTTCGAGCGCCGCAACATAGCGATCCTCGGTGAGGCCGGTCGGAACGCTGGGCACCTCGCCCCACCAGTCCGGCGCGGTGGATTTCACCGTCACTTCCTGCATTTTGATGACGAGGTCGGGCGTGCCGATCGCCCAGGACTGGCGGTCCGCGAACACCTTCGCCGGCGGCATGTCGGCCGGGTTGCCGCGCGGCGCGCCGCTGTCGGCCCACTTCGCGATCGTGGCAATCTCGGCCTCGCTCAGCGACGGGTCGTTGTGAAACTGCTGGATGCCGATGTTCTTCTCGACGTACCACGGCGGCATGACGCCGGCCTTCGGGCCGATGCCGGTCCGCTGTTTCATGGCGCGCGCCCACGGGCGCGCGTCCTCGTAGGTGGAGAGCGCCATCGGCGCGACGCCGTCGGCGCGATGGCAGTTCTCGCAGCTGCGCTGAATAATGGGCGCGACGTCCTTGGCGAAAGTCACCTCGCGCGCGGGCGCGGCCTGCTGGGCACGCACGGACCACGGTGCCACAACGCCGACGATCAGGCTGATGCCCACTGCAACGCCGATCCTCAGGCCCCAGCGGACTGTTCCAATAGCTCGCATCAGTGACTCTCCTTGAAAAGCGCGAATAACCGGGATTCCTGAATTTTAACGCATTGCTGACCGTTCCGGAACAGTATTCGGCACACCCCCTTCGCAGAATGCGGTACGACGAGACCTCCGTGTTTCGTATGCTGGGAGCCTTGACGCCTGGCCCACTCGCCGCGATCCTGGCGGCTCTGGCGGTACTACTGTCGGCGTGCGCCGGACGCCGGTCGGATGCGACCGCACCCGCGCTCGACGTGGCGGCCGAATCGTACGTGCGTCTGGTGCTCGCATTGGGCGAGCGTGATGCGGATTCTCTCGACAGCTATCACGGACCCCCCGCCTGGCAGGTGGACGCAAAGGCGCGGCGCGCGGCGCTGGTCGACATCCAGACGGCGGCGCGCTCGCTGGCCGAGTCGCTGGCGTCGAGCCCAGCCGCCGGCGACGAGCCGCGGCGGATGTTTCTCGTTCGCCAGCTGCGCGCGGTCGTGGCGCGAATCGACATCGTGCGCGGCCGCCGCCCGCCGTTCGCGGAAGAGCTGCGCGCGCTGTTCGGGATCGATGCGCGGGGCGAGGACGACACCGTCGCCCTGTCGGTTCGCGCGGAGCTCGATCGTCTGCTCCCGGGACGCGGCGATCTGACGGCGCGCTACGCGATGTTCGACCGCAGGTTTCTGATCGCGCCCGACCGGCTCGGGCCGGTGCTGTCGCGCGCAATCGAGGGCTGTCGCGCGGCGACGCGCGCGCATGTCAGCCTGCCGGCGGCCGAACGCGTCGACGTGGAGTACGTCGGCGATCTGCCGTGGAGCGCATTCACCCGCTACGAGGGTGGGTTCAAGAGCCGCATCCAGGTGAACGCCGCCCTGCCGCTCACCGTCGATCGCGCGCTCGATCTCGCGTGTCACGAGGCGTACCCCGGCCACCATACGATCGACAGCCTCCTCGAGGCGCGCTTCGGCGGCCGCCGCGTCGAGCTCCTCGTGCAGCCGCTCTTCAGCCCTCAGTCGCTGCTCCATGAGGCCGCTTCGTCTCTGGCCGGGGCGCTGGCGTTCTCCGAATCGGCGCGGCTCGCGTTCGAACGCGAGCAGTTGTTTCCGCTGGCCGGCCTCGACCAGGCCGAAGCGGAGCGCCATGTGCGTGTCGGCCGCCTCGTGGATCGGCTGCACGGCGTGCACGGCGACATCGCGCGCCGGTACCTCGACGGCGTCCTCGATTTTCCGCGAGCGGCCGCGGCGCTCGAGCGCGACGCGCTGATGCCGTCCGCCGACGCCACGCTGAAGTTTCTGAACCGGTTCCGGACCTACGCGGCCACGTACACGGCCGGCCGCGACGCGCTCGCGCGGCAGCTGGATGCCCGCGCGACCGGCGACGACGATGCCACGGGCCGATGGCGAGCCTACATAAATGTCGTCACGGACCCCGCGCAAATCGTGCCGCCGGAGCCGGCGCGAAAGTAAGATAGGCCTTCACGAAAGGAGACAACATGCGCTGGTGGCTCGCGGCTCTCGGCATATCGGTGGCAACGATGGGGTGCTCACGCGGGCCGTCGACGCCCGCGGCTGCGGCGGCTGGCGCGCCCGTCCCGCAGAAACTCGGCATCCGGCCCAACGGCGACACGGAGATTCAGCCCGATCCGGGCAAGATCCAATCGGAGGACCTGAAGAAGGTCTTCACCTACATCGACGCGCACATCGACGACCACGTGCAGAACCTGCAGAAATGGATTCGTCAGCCGAGCATCTCCAACAGCGGTGAAGGCATCCCGGAGAGCGCGGAAATGGTGAAAGGCTTCTTCGAGCAGCTCGGCTGCCAGGAGTCCCGCGTCTACGACGTCGGCATCACCGAATGGGGATCGCCCGGCAATCCCGTCGTGTACGCGCGCTGCGACGAAGGCGCGCCGCGCACGCTTGCGATCTATTGGCAGTACGACACGATGCCGATCACGCAGCCGGACGCCTGGAAAGCGCCGCCCTTCGAAGCGCGCCTCGTCGAGCAGGCGCCCTTCAAGAAGGTCCTCATCGGCCGCGGCGCCACCAATTCCAAGGGCCCTGAGATGGCCCAGTGGAACGCCCTGATGGCGATCAAGGCCGTCACCGGCAAGCTGCCGGTGAACATCGTCTTCATCGCGGAAGGCGATGAAGAACGCATGGACGTCGGCGTGAGGAAGTTCGTGGTGGATCACCCCGAATTCTTCAAGAACATCGATGCGCTGATTGGCGAGTCCGGCCAGCAGTCGCCGAGCGGCGGGGGCAGCGTCGGCGGTGGCTCGGAAGGCTGCGTCTACTTCGAGCTGACGACGAGCGGGAAATCGTGGGGGCGCGGTCCGATCCAGTCCGATATTCACGGCTCGAACAAGCGGTCGGTGGACAGCCCCGCGTGGCGGCACATGAAGATGCTCGCCTCGCTCGTGTCCGACGATGGCAACACGCCGCTCGTGAAGGGGTTCACCGACGGCCTCGAGCCGCTGTCCAAGTCCGAGACCGAGCAGCTGAAGAACGCCGCCGCGAAAACGGACATGAAGGTCGCCGCCGAGAACCTCGGCGTCGCGCGGTTCATCTCCGAGGATCCGTTCACGATGCTGAAAATGGGCCGCTACGGCATCTCGTTCAATCTGGACGGCATCTGGGGCGGCAACATGTACGCGGGGGGCGCCGGCGCGATTCTGCCGAACAAGATCACGTCGAAGCACAACATCCGCTACTCGCCGAAGATGAACGGCCTCGAGATCGTGAAGCGCGTCCGCGAGCAGCTCGATCGAAACGGCTACAAGGACGTCGAGCTCAAGATCATCGGCGACGTGCCGTGGTCGAAGATGTCGTACGACACCGA